>JBJOHQ010000368.1:0-2866 GCA_046047595.1 Planctomycetota bacterium
CCCGGACGCTGCAGCGTCTGGATTGGTCGAACGAGCGGCAATTCGGGAAGAATGCGCTCGAGTCGGATGTTCGGCACCGCGGGCCCTTCGGCGTACTCGCGCGCGTCGGCCTTCGAACCGCCGGCGTTTGGCTTGCGCTGCGCAGGCGCTTGTTGCGCGACCACTGACTCGGTTGGAGCATCGGCAGCGATCTCTGTGGCCGTGGGAGCGAGGGGCGCGGTGGTCGCGAGAACAAATCCGAAAAGCGGCGCGAAGTGCATAGAGTCTCCTGAGGTGAGTCGCGATGGTATCGGCACACATGCCACGTTCGGCATCACCATTCTTTTTCTTTCGTCCGTACACTTTCGCGCATGCAGATCGCCACCGCCACCGCCGTTGTTGCCATCCTCGCTGCCTGCGCTCCCGCGACCTTGCCGCCTCCCGCAGCAGAACCGAAGACGGTTGCCGTCGACGCGGCGAAAGAGAAGTCAGAGGGCTTCATCACCCTCTTCAACGGCAAAGATCTCGATGGCTGGATCGGCGACACAAAGGGCTACAAGGTCGAGGACATCGGCGGAGCCCCTGCGATCGTTTGCCAGCCGGGCGGAACGAATCTCTTCACGAAAGATGAATTCAGCGACTTCGAGTTTCGCTTTGAGTTTCAGCTGACTGACGGCGCGAACAACGGCATCGCACTGCGCTGCCCGCCACAGGGTGACCCGGCGTACGTCGGTTTCGAGTCACAAGTGCTCGACAACACCGCGGAGAAGTACAAGGGGCTCAAGGACTGGCAGTACCACGGCTCGATTTACGGCATCACGGCCGCGACCGCGACAGCGCTGAAGCCGGTCGGCGAGTGGAATCAGGAGACGATCACGATGAAGGGTCGCACCGTCAAGGTGGAGTTGAATGGCGTCGTTATTGTCGACATCGATCTCGACAAGGTTGCGCCTGAAGGCAAGACGATCAGCGGCAATAAGGTTGAGGGACTGACCCGCACGGCTGGTCATCTTGGCTTTTGCGGCCACGGCGATCGCGTTGCGTTCCGCAATTTGCGCGTGAAGAAGATGTGAGAGGCGTCAATCTCGCGGTCGCCACTGCGGTGGCGACCTTTCGCGTCGTTCACGCCAGAGCGAGCGAAGGCGGCGGACGCGAACGCTGAAACCACGTCGCGAGCGCTCAAACTCGACGCTACCTCGGCCCCCGAGGATTCACTCCGAGGGGAGCCGGCCAGAGCGAGCGAAGGCGGCGGACGCGAACCGAAGGTTCGCCCCGACGCCGGTCGCGAGCGCTCAAACCACGTCGCGAGCGCTCAAACCACGTCACGCTCGCTCAAACCACGTCACGCTCGCTCAAACCGCATATTCACGGCCGAAGCGATTCGCGATGAACGCGTCGTACGACACGTCTTCCATCTTCACGAAGCCCTTCTGCGGCACTTGACCATCCTTCAGCATGTCAAGGACAGCGCAAACACCCGCGGCTGTCGTGATCTGAATGCCCGTCCAGTGCTTGCCTTGCATCTTCTTCGCCGGCACGCGGCGCGAGTCAATCTTCTCGACCAAGCGGCCATTCTCGATGCCGATCGCGACACAGAGAATCACGATCACATCGTCATCGGTCGCCGGAATCGAGCGATCAAACACGTCGCACAACTGTTGACGGTGATCGATGAATCCAAGGTCGTTCAGCAAGAACTTGATGAGCTTGCAGTGACCGGGGTAACGGATCGTCTTGTAGTTGACGTTACGCGCGCGGCCCGCAAGCGATTCACCAAGCGAACCAAGTCCACCTGAGGTGTTGAACGCCTCGTACTCGATCCCGTCGAGCGTGAACTCTTCGAGATTCTCAAGCGGTGGAATCAGCGTCATTTTCCCATCAACGAGCGCTTCGCACGGATTGCAGTATTCGTTGACGAGACCGTTCGTCGACCACGTCATGTTGTACTTGAGTTGATTGGTCGGATTGCGCGGCAATGCACCGACGCGGCAGCGCAACTCATGGATCTCACTCATCGGCTTCGCGAGGTGATTCGCAGCGATCGTGATGTATCCCGGCGCAAGTCCGCACTGCGGAATAAACGCCGTCGACGCGCCTTGCGCGAGCGCCATCACTTGCTTCGTCACTGCGACGTCTTCGGTGAGATCCAAGTAGTGCGTGCCGTGCGCCTTCGCGCGCTCAGCGATCAGCGGATTGCAGAAGAATGGCGCACATGAAATGAGCCCCCACTGGCCCTTCATTGCAGCGTCCAGATCGGCTTGCTTCGAGAAGTCGGCGGTCGCGCCCGACGCGTTCGGAAGTCCATCAATCGCTCGGCGCCACGATGCTTCGTGCGAGTCAATGACATGCACGCGATAGTCGCCCGAGTGCGCAAGGAGATGCGCTGCCATACGACCAATCTTGCCAGCACCGATGACGAGGACATTCTTCATGACGACGACCTTTCACGAACATGGAATAACGGGCATCCGCCCGGAGGGGCGGACACGATAGGCCAGAATCGGGTTCTTGATGCAGAGTCCCAATGCAAGCTTCGCGAAGGAGATCGGCTCGTCCCTACCCCGCAGTTGAACCTCTTTGGTGGAGCGTCTTCATGCGAAGCGAAACTCGATCAGCGAGAAGTCGTCGTCCCACGCGACCGCAGTATCGCGGCCGGGGTCGGCTTGACCTCTTCCGTCGAGCACGACGCGGCGCGTTTCAGCAACAACCGCGTCGAGCACGCCTTCCGCCGGGTTTTTCGCGAGGAATGCCTCAAGTTCGTCGAGCCCCCAGATCCCGCCGCCCTTCAGATGGAGTTCGAAAACACCGTCCGAGAAAAGGTAGAGCCGATCGCCAGGCTCGATCGTGACTCGTTCTGTGGGTGCGTCGTACTCCTCGACAATTCCAA
>JBJOHQ010000369.1:0-2709 GCA_046047595.1 Planctomycetota bacterium
ACGCGCAAGGATTTGCAGGCGTTGCTCGATGCAACGCGCAATTCGCCAGCATCGCGCGCGATTCACTTCTCGGTGTTGCGTTGCATGTCGAAGGCGGTGTATTCGCCCGCGCTGATCGGGCACTACGCACTCGCAAGCGAGCATTACGCGCACTTCACGAGTCCGATTCGTCGCTACCCCGATCTCACCGTGCATCGCGTCACGCACGCGTTCCTCGATATCACCGACAACGGCCGTGATTCCGTCGGCGGCAAGAAGCGGCGCGCACTCGCGCGACAGCTCGGTGAAGATCCGCGCGTCGTCGATGAAGCGCGGTTGATTGAGGTGGGTCGTCACTCGACCGATCGCGAAATTGCTGCGGAAAATGCCGAAAAAGATCTGCGCACGTTCCTCGTGTTGCAACTTCTGCATGACAAGCATCTCGGCGATGAGTTCGACGGCACCGTCACGGGCATCATGCCGAACGGAACTGTCTTCGTTTCGATCGATCGATATCTCGTCGACGGCGCGATTCCGAGCCGTGATATGAAGGGCGGCGATGGTCGCATTGATCGCTGGACGCGCGATCAGCGCAGCGGTCGATTGCTCGCTGGCCGCAGCGGTGCATCCATCGGTCTCGGCGATCGCATTCGCGTGCGCATCTCATCGATCGATCTTCGCGGGCGCCAGTTGTCGCTTGAAATCGTGAAGTTCGGCCGCGCAGCGATTGAACTCGAGGGCGAACTTGCTCGCTCCGGCGATGCTGGTGCGCGACGCGTGAATGAAGACGAAGGCCGACACTTCGAACCGCGCCCGCGCGATGGCCGCAAGGGCAAGACCGGCCGCGACAAGTTTGGTCACAAGCCAGGCTTCAAGAAGGGTCGCCGCGGTCGCAAGGGTTGAGGCGGGGAGACCGAAGTTGCTCGTTTGGCGTTCCGTTTCTCGCGCGTTACATGTTCCATTTCGAGAACAGGAACGACAGATCGGCGGTGCTTACAACGCCATCGCCGGTCAAGTCGATGATCTCCGGCAACGTGCCACCCCAAGCGCCCAACAGCAGCGTTAGGTCTGCCGATCCAACGACTCCATCCAAATTGAGGTCGCCGCCTCGAAGGTCGCAGACGTCGAGCACGCCGTTGCTGTTTACATCGGGGGCCCAGCCCCACTTGATCTGGTTCGAGTCAAGCTGGCCGTCGGCGTCACAGTCGTCATCGCAGAAGCCGTAGGCGAAGATCAGTATGATCGTTGAGTCGGCGCCTTTATACCCCGCCTGATGCGATACTGAGTAGGAGCCAGCGGGCACGTTGATCTTTCCTCCGCGGTACTGGTTGTATGGCGCGCCCAAGAACGAAACATACCAATCTACGTGGTAGTCGACTTGGAGGTTGTACGTCACACAACAGTCCGCCGTCACTGTGAATTGGAGTGACTGAGATGCCTCAGAATCGCTGCCACTATTGATGTTGAGTTCGATGCGGTTCGGATCCACACTCGCGTCACCACTTCCAGTATCCGCGCCGCAAGATCCTCCCAGCTCGTCGATCTCTGGAACGCACCCAATCGTCGTACACGATCCACCGACATAGTTGCCGGAGGCCGACTTGCGGTACCAATCAACCTCAGCAAAAACGTTTACCAAGTCACCGGATTCAATGAGGACTTGCATCGAACCAAACCCCCCATTCCACGATGACACAGACGCGTCCGCAGTCTGGTTCGGAGCCAACCAAAAACTCTGATTTGGCGGAATCTTCGCCGCCTCCACTTCAACAGTTACGCTCAGTGCCGTGTCGGTATAGCGCAACCATGCGCCAGTCACGCCAGCCGTGAACCTCATTGACAGCTGGATATACGAGAATTCATCTGGCCATGTCAGTGATGTTTCGATCGCAGATGCCGTGTTGGTAACCCGACCATGCACCACCGAGTACTGGCCACAGCTGTCACCAAACTCCCAAACCTCATCTGTGGCAAGGTGCCGCGCATCTCCGCCGTAGGCGCCTTTGTCGTAAATGAACCCACCAACGCCGAGCGAGTAACTCGTGGGAACAACTTGCGCCTTCGCAACGCTCGGAAAGAGGGCTGTAACCACCAAGAGCGCAGGCAATAGAAATTTCGATAGCTTCGTCATCGGGGCGATTTCTCCACTCGCCATGCGACAGGAATCACGGCTTCCCGCACTCGATTCGATCGGCTCCGAAAAATTACTTTGGTGCTATCGAAGAGCGGACGGTCGGCGACGTAGTTCAAGTACTTGGAGTGCCTCGCTGCGGAGGAAAAACCCGTTCGCCTCGCAACGCCCGCTCCGACGCTCGACAGATCAATGTGGCGAGAACAGCGTTACGCGATCACTTACCAACGCAATTTGCAGCGTTGCGCGCGAACTCGCGCAGAACCACATGCCTCGAACGCTATCGCCCCGTGAGGCAGAACTACGCGATCGCGTCTTCGATCAGTTTGCCATGAACATCGGTCAATCGATGGTCGCGACCGCCGGACCGGAAAGTCAGGCGGCGGTGATCGACGCCCATCAAATGCAGCATCGTCGCGTGGAGATCGTGGATTTCGTAGGGCTTCTCAACGGCGCGATATCCGAAGTCGTCTGTCGCGCCAATCACAGTGCCGCCCTTCACGCCGCCACCTGCCATCCAAATTGAATAGCCGAATGGGTTGTGATCACGGCCATCTGAACCTTGCGCGAATGGGGTTCGACCAAACTCCGCAGCCCAG
>JBJOHQ010000370.1:0-4337 GCA_046047595.1 Planctomycetota bacterium
GCAGCGGGGCCGCCGCCTGCACCAGCACCGCTCGGCATCGTGGCGGGAGCTGAACCGGCACCAGCGTTGGCGCCGGAGCCCGAGTTCGCACCTGCACCCGCGCCCGATGCTGCTGCACCATCGCCGTTTGGCGTGGTGGGTCGGCGCGTGATTCCGCGCGCGGGGCCGCCAACAGTCGCGCTGCCCCGTGTCGAGGCATTTGCAGAGCCACTCTCGCCATCCGCTGAGGCAACCTCAGTCTCGCTGCCAGCGTTCGATTCTGGGTCCGCGGCGACCGCTCCACCAGAGGCCGTACCGCCAGCTGGAGTTTGATCCCGCGATGTCGTGGAGGATCCGCTCGCCGTGGATGATCCGCCCGCGGCGGACGCGCCGCTGGCATTCTCCTCGTCGCCTGGCTTCCCATACTTCCGTTGTGCGAGGGTCGTCTTCGCCCAGTCGCGGGCTTCGGGGTACTGGCTTGCCAGCGTGGGGCGCACAATCGGCGCCTCGATATCGAACTTCAGAATGCCGCGCCCATCGCCGGCATCGAAGCGGGCACGAGACTTCTCGAAGACACCCGACGCATCCATGTTGGATGCCATCTCGGTCACGAGGTTCTCAGCGAAGATATCGCTCTTCGCCTTCGAAACCCCCCGCACCGAAACGCCCTGCGTTCCCGAGAGTTGAATCGATTCGATTTCGATTCCATCCGGCGTGCAGCAGGCGAGATCACCGAGAAGTTTCGTCACAGGCAGCGTGCGCTTGCCGAGTTCGCGATAGTGCGAAATGCGTTGATCGATCGCCTTCTGGTTGCGCTCGAAAACCGCTGGTTCTTCCGGCATTTTCCACTGAATGACCGCTGAACGCATCCATGCGAATGCGACGGGTGCGAATCCAACGATGACGAATCCAGCGAGACAGGCGCGCAGCGCGCGCGATGGATCGGAATAGCGTTTGACGAGGAGCTCGATCCGCGAGGTCTTCACGCCTTCCTCGACACGCTTCAGACGCGCGAGTTCAGCGAGCGAACCCGTTGCCACGATGGTTGCACCAAGCAGGATCGCCCAGTCGTTCCACCAAGCTCCGGTGGACTCTGCAGCAGCCACTTGAACCGTCAGACGCGATCGCAATTGCGCGAGCGCGTCGCGGCCAATCATGGTCGTCCGGCTTCCGCTCTGCGTGGAAGTCAGTTCTGTCGCTGCAACCATGGAAGCGATGCGCGATGGCTCGATTCCGGCATTCAAAATCGTCTCTGCGACCGCCTGGCGGACACCGTTCGCCCAATCGGCGGCGTCGTCGGCGCTTCCCGTTTCGCGAGCCGCACGAAGAACGAGGCCCTTCCGTCCTTCCATCGCAATCGCGATGGAGCCGCTGTCCCGATCCGCGAACACCGCGGGGGTATCGCCAGAAGCAAGCGGAACCAACGCCGCGACTTCGGGCACGTAGCGAACAACCTTTTCCTGCCGCGCCGTGAGGCCAGAGTCGTCGTCGCCGCGTGCTGGGATGGGCCACGCGACGATGATGCCTTGGCGTTCCACTTCACCCGTGTCGGGCAAAATCCCAAGCCCCATCCGGTTTGCCGGGATCGCGCCGAGGAACATGCCTTCCGCCTGAAGTCTCATGGCGGCAAGCATTTGCGAAGGAATAGCGTTTGGGAGCGTGGTCTGACGGACGATGGTGGACGACGCCGGAAGGAGGACGCGAACGTCGCCGCAACGGCTTGATTCGGTCCACGAAAGCAGCGCAGCCATCGGGTCGCCGCCATCAAACTCGCGCGCGTCGAGCACCGTTGGACGCTCACCCTTTCGAACAAGCAGTGCACGCACCCGATCGGCACGTCGTTCGGCGACCGCCAAGAGCTGGTCGTCGTAGGTTGTCGGCGTGGTGGGCTTCACTGCTCTCGGTACTCCAGGATGCGCGCGGGAAGTGTCGAACGATCAAGCACGGCCGTGATTTCAACCTCAAGTCCAGTTGTCGCAGAACGACCTCGACTGGTCACGGTGAACACATAACTTTGCGTGTCCGCCATCGGCGCAAGGGCAGCGATGGCTTGAGGGGTGATCCTACTTGAATCACGGAGGTCTGAGATGGAGAGCAGGCCAGAACTCGAAGCGCTGCGCTGGGCGATGATGGCGTCCGCGCTGATCGGATCATCAGGCAGCATCGCTCGAAGAATGGCTGGAGAGACCGTATTGAGGTTCACCTTGCCGATGATCGGCGTCGTTCCATCGTCGAGCGTCGCTTCTTGGAAGACCTTGCGCAGTTGTTGCTGATCGAGCGACTGAATGCGGTTCTGGCTCCCCGCGCTTTGGTTCCCTCGGAGGCCAGACGAGCTGCGTCCGCTCTGGGCGCCGCCCGACTGACCACCAGTGCTTCCAGTGCCTCTCGTGGTACCGCGGCCGCTCTGTGCACCAGAGGTCGCCAGGGTGTTGAGGTCCTGCGTCAGCAACATCTCGAGTTTCGCGTCGGAACGTTTCGCAAAGGTGGCCAACGATGCCGCTTGCTGCGCGGTCACCCCGAGCCGCTCCTGCATCTCTTCCGCGGTTGCCTGCTTCAGATTCAGCCGCTCGGCGCCGGAAGACGAGAGCAAACTGCCAGTCGTGCGCGCCGTGAGGGCACCGCTCCAACCTGCATCGAGAAGTCCATCTGCGTCGTCCTTTGGTTCGCTCAACGCGCCGTCATTTTCGTTTGGGTCGAGTCGACCGTTGAGGTTCGCATCTTCGCCGCGCACCGACGAGGGGTAGGCTCCCGCGACGAGTTCAAGTTCAGCGATGGAGCGGAAAGGGCCGTTTCGCGGCTCGTAGCCGAGGTCGCGATTGACGTAGTAGTCGTACTCTGCGCCCATCATGCCTGCATTGTCGTCGGCATCGCGCCAATCCACGATGGCATCCGCCACGTCGAGGCTCATGCCGCTCAACTCGAGAAGAGTTGCTTTGGTTGCGTTGTTGACGTTGATCTTCGCGTGTTCATCTTGAGGGCCGCGGATCTCGACGCCATCTTCAACGTGGCGAATCTCCCAACTGCCAGAAGCGAGTTCGCCATCGGCGACGAGTTCAAGATCCTTGAAGAGTTGCCGCGCGTCGGTCGGATCGGGCTCCTCCGTGTGGTACTCAAGAACCGCGAGGGTTTCTTCGATACCAGCGCGCGCAGCCCACCGAGCTTCAACCTTCGCGATTGCTTCGCGCCCCATGGTGGCAGCGCGGAATCCCATGACCTGTGCAGCACCAACAATCACCGCCGCGATCGCGACCGCCCAAATCACGAGGACGATGACCGACCCGCGTCGCGCATGGCCCCGAGTAGAGCGCATCGTGGAGTTTGTCGTCGAGCGCATCGACGTGTTCATCGAGATGTTCATCGAAGCGTTCATCGAAGCGTTCATCGAAGCACGAGCCGCGCAGCCAAAAGCGAGTCCCCACAAGAGTGGTTTCCGTCGATCCTGCGACCGTTGAGAAGGCATGAAGGCACGCGCGGTCATCTCGCTCACCGACGGTTCCCCCGACTCATCGAGAAGCCACTTCCAGGGCGACTCCCAGAACTTCCGAAGGGTCGCGCGGAGCCTGAGTTGTCGCCGCCAACCTCAGCGTTTGGACGGCCGCCGCCTGGACGACCTCCACCGGGACGGCCGTTTCCAGGGCGTCCGCCACCAGGACGTCCACCACCAGGGCGACCTCCACCGTCCACACCCAAGCCATCGCCGGGACCGCGGCCGCCGCCGCCATTCATTCCGCCACCCGCGCCGCCCTCCGTGCCGCCGCCCATGCCGCCCGCTCCGTTGGCGCCATCTTGGGAGCCATCTTCCTCACCGTTTGCACCGGTTCCGTCGTCCAGACCGCTTTCATCCTCTTCCGGCGGTGGTGGTGGGGGCACGATGCGGTCGATTGGCACCTGTGTGCGAAGGACGGCAAGCGCTTTGCCTGGCTCGCTGACTTCACCACCTGGGATATCCCCGGTGGCGGTGACCGTGATGCGGAGCGCCCAAGGAAGTCCAAGTTCATCGGAATCCCAGTCGGGGTACCAAGACTCGCCGTCATACGCCTCGATCGAAACGCCAACGATGCCATCGACCGATGGCATGGCGATACCGCCACCTTCGCCGTTCTCGTCAGGCACCGCGTCGCGGCGCATCCAAAGAACGCTGCCGTCTGCGTCATCCATCACGCGGTACTGCGATTCGTACTCGCCGCCTTCGCCTTGATACTCATCCCGTTGCATCGGTCGAAGACGGGTGTTGTAGATCAGCACCTCATCGCGATCCATGGCTCCGTACTCTGAGTAGTTCTGCCCATCGAGGAGAACAAGGCGCGTATCAAAGAGATCCGCGCTTCGGACGATTGAAGAGAGATCGCGTCGGAGCG
>JBJOHQ010000371.1:0-5058 GCA_046047595.1 Planctomycetota bacterium
GCGAGCATCAAGTCGAGCGGAATCCACGGCTCAATGCGTGTGCCGCCCCACGAAATATCGACAAGGCCGATGGGTACGTCGAGATCGAATGCGCGAGCAAGATCGGCACCGAACCAGAAGCCCACTGCAGTGAACGAACCAACGGTTTCTGCCGAGGCAACGCGCCACTCGCCAGGAACTTCACTCTGCGGCGCGTTCGCAGTGACATGCGGCGCCTTGAACGAACGAATGGGCAACTTGCCGGCGATCGACTTTGCGCGGTCCGCCTCGTTGGACGAGTCGACGTTCCATTCCATGTTCGACTGACCAGAGCAGAACCACACTTCGCCAACAACGACATCCAACACTTTCGCGGTGCCGCTCGGCGCGGTGACGAGGAGTTCGCGCGGTTCGAGCGTTGCTTCCATCGCAGGAAGTTCCACCGAAAATCGCCCGTCCGCACCCGCGACGCCTTCGACGCGCGCCGTTCCGAAGACGACCTCGACGCGCTCGCCTGGGAGCGCGGTTCCCCGCACTGGAATCGGTCGATTCCGCTGCAAAACCGCGTGATCGCGGAAGAGCGAATCGAGCCTGACATCCGCAGACGCGGCCGCGGCCATGCAGAGTGCCGAGAGTCCTGCGATCGAGGCACGGGTGGCGAGCCCCCTCCGCCTGGCGGTCATCGAGATTCCGAAGCGGGATGGGGCGAAGGCCGCAGTGAGGTGGTGCATTTCCGCATCGTCACAGGCAGGCGCAGCGAGCGCAAGGGACTGCGAGCTTGCGGTGGTTTTTCAGCGTGTCTGCGCGGAAATTCCCGCGATCTACGGGGGTTGCGAGGTGGGCGTAGTGACCCCACCTCCCCGCCTCCCGTGGCGTTGGCGAAACAAACTCGCCGCATTCTGCATTTCTCCCGCTGCCGAGCCGATAGTTGAACCGTATCTCGCCGTTTCGGCGGTCGGTGCGCCGCAACGCCGCGCACTGCGGATTCTTGAGGAGTCGATTGATGTGCGGAGTGCTTGGATTCGCGACTGTCGAAGGTGGAGAACTTGCATGCGACCGTGGCATGACCGCGGCGATGCGCGATCTCCTCGCTCATCGTGGACCTGATGCCGCCGGACTCGTGCAAGAACGCAGTGTCGCGCTCGCGCATCGTCGCCTCGCGCTGCTTGATCCGTCGGGAGGCGTGCAGCCATTTGTTCTTGCAGAGCCTGGGCTCGCCCGCGTCGTACTCGCGTGGAACGGCGAGATCTACGACCACCATTTGCTCCGCGCAGAGTTTGAACGCGATGGGCGAATCTTTCGAACGCGCTCCGATACGGAAACGCTCGCCTACATCCTCGCCGCGCACGGCATCGACGGCCTTCGTCGCCTGCGCGGCATGTTCGCGATTGCCGCGTGGTTTCCTGATGATCGCCGGCTCGTCCTCGCACGCGATTCGTTCGGCATCGTGCCGCTCTTTCATGCGCGCGCTGGTCGCGAGATTGTCTTCGCAAGCGAGCCCGCGCCGATTCTCGCACACCCTCACTTCAGCGCCGAACCTGACTGGTCGACTGTTGCGTCGTACCTTGAGATCCCGCGTCGCAGCTACGGGAGCGCGACGCTCTTCAAGGGAATCTCGATGGTCGAGCCTGGGGAAGCGATTGAGTTCGATCTCTCCGATGCGCGACTTCCTGCTGCGCACCGCACATTCTGCGAAGAAGCGCGCTCTGCAACACTCACGCCAAACGACGCCATCCTTGCGGTGCGCGATGCTGTCACGCGCTCCGTCGAAGCGCACATGGTGGCCGACGCACCCATTTGCACGCTGCTCTCTGGCGGCATCGACAGCACGATCATCGCGTCGATTGCACGCTCGCGCTCGGCATCGCTTGTGACGTTTGCAGCAGGAGCTGCAAGCGATTCCGCGCAACCGTCGTCTGACCTCTTCATGGCGCGTCGTGTCGCAGAGCTCTTGAAGAGCGAGCATCATGAAGTACTCGTCGATGGCGACACCTTCGGAGAACGCTGGAATTCGCTGATTGCCGCTGGAATTCTGCCGCTCGCGACTCCCAATGAAATCGCAATCTCGATGCTGTCAGAGCGCATCGCTCCCCACGCGAAGGCGGCGCTTTCCGGCGAAGGCGCGGATGAGATCTTTGGTGGATACGGCGCGCCGCTCGATGCAACCGTCGGCTGGATCGACGCATCGATCGAACACACCGCTGGTTCCGCAGCGGATTTCTATCGCACCGCGTTTGGTTGGACACCGCGCGCGCTTGCATCTGAATTGCTCGAACCAACAGTGCATGCGCTTGCGACGAATGCGGGGCGCGATCCGCTTGGCACACTGCTCACCCGCGAGTTTTCTGAGGCTGGTGATCTCCGTTCCGTCGACGCGCATCTCGCAGTACAACGCCGCGTAAACCTCGTGAATCTTCTCGAGCGACTCAATCTGTCGCTCATGCGCGGATCGGTCGAAGGTCGCGTTCCTTTCGCAGATCTTGAAGTGCTGCGCGCTGCGCAAACAGCAGGAACTGCACATCTTTTCGCCGCGTCGGAAAGCGAGCGCTTGACGGGGCTCTGCGGGGCATCGCGCGGATTCAATTCAGGAACCGCGACACTCGCCACTCACTCGACGAACACCGCCGTACGCGGAGCGCTCGTGACCAAGCGCGTTCTCCGTCAAGCATTCGCCGACGTTCTTTCGCCAGACATCGTCGCGCGACCCAAAGCGAGTTTCCCACTGCCTTTCGAACAATGGATCGCCGCGCGCACGGATTGGATCGACGGGCCAGTCTCACGCGAAGTTTTTACACCTGCCGCGCGCGCACTTGTTCGCACGCAAGCCGCACAGCATTGGCGACTCGCGTGGCCGATGCTGAATCTCGCGCGATGGCTCGACACCGTTTTCGCGTGACGACGCTGCGCGCGTGAGCACTGCGAATTCCTTCGACTTCGCGCTATCCTGCGCGGATGCAGCGTCCGCTTGTTGGCATCACTATGGGCGACCCACTCGGCATTGGGCCCGAAGTCGTCGTCAAAGCACTTGGCGATCCCGCCATTCGCGCGAGCGCACGCTTTGTCATCTACGGTGACAATGAATTGCTGCTCGCGGCGGCCGACGCAGCGCGCATTCATCCAACGTGGTTTCGCGCGGGAATCGATCACGCGCGCGACGACAGCATGGCGCTCGGCGACTTCACGGTCATCGACTATGCGCTGCATCAGGGCGCGTTTGGAATGTTCGGCGGGACGCGCGAACCAAGTAAGCCTGGCGGCGCTGCGTCAAAGACGTTTGTCGAAGATGCGATTCATGATGCACTCCGTCCACACAGCGATCCACGCCGCCTTGATGCGATTGTGACTGCGCCAATCTCGAAAGAGTCTTGGACGCTCGCTGGCTTTCGTTGGCCTGGCCATACCGAACTCTTTGCCGCGCGAACGAAAGCGAAGCGTCAAGCGATGGCGTTCGTTTCGCCGCGTTTGAACGTGGTGCTCGCGACAACACACGTGCCGCTGATGGAGATTCGAAATCTTCTCACGATCGGCCGCGTGCATGAACCAATCGCACTCGGACACGAGCTCTGCCTTTCGCTCGGCATTGCGAAACCACGCATCGCCGTCTGTGGACTCAACCCACACGCGGGCGAAAATGGCCTCTTCGGCGACGAGGAGATTCGCATCATCAAACCTGCGATCGATATGGCGCGCGCTTCCGGTATCGACGCACATGGGCCGTTTCCTGGCGACACGATTTTCATCGACGCCGCCGCAGGCTCATGGGATCTCGTTGTCGCGATGTATCACGATCAGGGCCTCATTCCAGTGAAGTTGCTCGGGTGGGACAAGGCAGTCAACGTCACGCTCGGTCTACCGATCGTGCGTACGAGCCCCGATCATGGCACCGCCTTCGGTATCGCTGGCAAAAACAAGGCAAGTGAAGGTTCGATGAAGGCCGCGATCGCGCTCGCTTCGCGGCTCGCAACACGCGACGGTTCCCATGGGAGCGTTGCACAGTCACACGCGGCCAAGTGAAACGTGTTTCACTTGTCTGACTCGCCGGCAATATGCCTTCGCGCGCTTGACTTGCTTCATCTTGTTCGCGTCTTGGAGTTCGAGCCATGTGGCGCATCACGCGCCAACATGAACCCCTACGCGACCATGCGTGCGATGATTTTCGGGCGTGCGCCTCCCTGAACGCACAGAACGCGTCAAATTTCACAGTTCGATGGCTCCGTCAAGATGCGCGCCCCGTACCTTGGCGCCATGCAATTGGGCTTCTTTCATGCGTGCAGTGTTCTGACCCACGTTCGAACACGCGTTCTGACTCGTCTTTCGGCGCGGGTTTCGACGCGGGTTTCAGCGCGCGTCTCGGCGCGGGGTTTGGCGGGAGTTTCATCAGCTCTCGCACCTTCGGTCGTAATCGCCGCCTCGATATTCACTTGTTCCACATCGCTCGCCGCTCCCCCCGCTGACTTCGTGGTCGAGAACGTCGCGAGTGGTTGGAACGAGCCCGTCGGCACGACCTTTATGCACGATGGCCGCGCGGTCGTCTGGGAACGCGGCGGACGCGTTTGGGTCGTCAACACCGACGGCACTCGCAACGCGGCCCCATTGATCGATCTCAACGACGAAGTTGGTGCGTGGCGTGACTACGGCTTGATGAGTGTGGTGCTTGATCCACACTTCGAGAAGAACGGGCACTTCTATCTCCTCTACGTCGTCGATCGACACCACCTCGATTTCTTCGGCACCGCGCAATACAGCAAGTTCACCAATACGTACTTCGCCGCGACGATTGGGCGCATCACGCGCTACACCGCGACGGCGGTATCGAATCGTTCGGTCGCGGATACATCAACGCGCTTGGTTTTGCTCGGCGAAACGGCGGCTTCAGGCATTCCGATTGTCCACCAATCGCACGGGCCTGGCTCGCTGATGTTTGGCGAAGATGGCACGCTGCTTGTCACCACGGGCGACGCCGCGAGTTACAACGAAGTCGATGTGGGTGGCCAAGTTGGTGATGGCTACGTCAACGATGGTGTTGCGCGCGGAATTCTCCGCGCAAAGGAGAACATCGGAGCGTATCGCTCACAACTT
>JBJOHQ010000372.1:0-5604 GCA_046047595.1 Planctomycetota bacterium
CGGAAGTCGCCGCGAAGTCTGACGACGAAGCGATCGCTCCTGCTTCCTCGGACGAGTCCGCGACTTCTTCCGCGAAGCCAAACGCAACAGGCGGCGGAACATCTTCAACCCCCGCGACGAAAAATTCGACTGGCACGAATAGTGGCACGAGCAGCGGAAATAGTTCGAATCGTGGCCGCGGCGGACGCGGCTCGCGCAACCCTATCAATGACTGAGATACGCATGACTGCAGCACTCAACGCTCTCCCGAATCTCCTCAGCTTCCGCATCATCTTGCGTGCTGCCACCGTTGCCGCGATCTCGATCACTGTTGGCTGTGATGGCTCCACACAATCCACGCAAGTTCCGCACGACGCAGCATCGCAAGCGTCGAGCGATGCCTCTGAAACGTCGGCGACAGCCCCCGTGACGCCCGCCGTGACACCAAGCGTGACGCCGACCGTTTCGCCAACGACTGCACCAGCCCAATCACCAACGACTTCCTCGCCCACAACTCCGCCCGCTCCATCGACAGCCCCATCGACAGCCCCATCGTCGGCCGATCCTTCAACTCAGCGTGAAGTCGGTCCGATCTCCGTCATTTTCACGAGCAAGTCCGGACGCATGAAGTTCGAGCTGTTCCATCAAGAAGCGCCGCGCGCTTGTGCGAACTTCCTCAATCTCATCCGTCGCGGGTACTACCTCGGAAAACAATGGGACGACTTTTCGCCCGTCGTGCGCCAACTTGGCACTGCGGTCGATTTGAAAGACCTGCCGTATCAACTGCCGCGCGAGTTCTCGCCAAAGCACCTCTTCAACGAAGGCGGGCTCCTCTGTCTCGCGAATACCACCGAAGATGCGCGCGCCCGCGGCCATCCATGCCGCATTTTCATCACGGTGAAACCGCAGGAACGCTGGAACCTCAATTACGTTGTGTTTGGTCGGCTCACAGACGGCATCGAAGTTGCGCAAGCGCTGCTCTACGGCGAACCCGTGACATCGATCGAAGTCCAAGGCGATGCGGATCAACTCCTGACGCAGTACGCAGCTCAAGTCGCAGAATGGAATGCAGTGCTTGACAAGTCACCGATGCCGTGACGCGGAAACTTCAAGCCGCACCTCAATCGACAGATCAGTTGACGAAGATTCCGCGAAGCGCTGAGGGTTCCGTGCGTTCTGCCGCGTGTGCCAATAGATCTGAGAGATGACTCAACTCACTCAGCGCGTTCCTCGCGCGCAGTCGACCACTCGGCTCTGCGAGAAGCCGGTAACGCACTTCATCGCGCCGCGCGAGAAGGTCATTCAACTGCTCGACAAGCACATCAGTCGGCACATTGCCTTGCCGAATCCAACCGCGAATCTGCTCAAGTCTCGACATGCGTGCGAGCTCGCCTCCCTGCACGAGGCGGGCGATCGCCGCCTCAAGTGCTGGAAGCCTTCGCGGTCCACCCACGCGCGTATCGATCGGGCGAAGCCGTGCCAGGCGATAGAGTCGTCGGCCGTCTGGCTCGGCGATTGAGTCAATCGCCGCGCGCGCGATGCCGTGGATGAGCATTTGATGTCGACCGTCTGCGAGTGGTCGATGATCGACGATCTTGACGACGCAAACTGCAGGGCGAAGGGCAGGTTCACCGATTCGCTCGCCCGACCACTGTCGCGTTGCGTAGGTCGCCATCGCAAATGGCGCCGCGGTCAGGATGTTCCCGTCGCTCCGCGCGCGAAGACAATCTTCGACCAGTTGACGATAGCGAGCTTCGAACGCAACGAGCCACTCTGCGGTGTGCGGGAACACGATCACCGCCGGCAGCGGGAAGAGCGCGATCGGCCGAGAAAAATCGATGCGAATAGCCGGAGGCATGGCGCGATGATACGCCGTTCAGCGTGCAGGTCACACGCTTGAAATTTCGCAGTCTGATTACACGGCGAGTGTCGCAGTTGCTTCATCGAGTGCCACCGCGAGTTGCGATCGCACCGATTCAAGAGCGTCTACGCCGATACCCAGTGCGTCGAGTGCGTCACGCGGAATCCCGCGATCGGGCAAATCCGCGCGGAAACCGTCGCTTTCGCTTGCAAGCCGGTCGGCGACATAGACAAGCCACGGAATCTGTCGGCTTTCCGCAGGCGCGTTCATCGGATCGTGGTGGTGTCCGCAGGCAAGTGCGAGCGAACGTGGGAATTTCCACTGTTCGCAGAGCGCTTCACCAAAGTGGCCATGGTCTGCACCGAAGACCGCGCGTTCAACCATGCGGAAATCAATCTGCGGGCGACCGTCACCATCGAACTGCATGTCGGCAAACACCTGCACAAGTTTCGCGCGATCAGTTTGGAGTTCAACCATGATGCCAATGTCGTGCATCAGGCCAGCGAGGAACGCCTCGTCGTGGAGCCCCATACGCGCCTCTTTTGCGAGCAATTTGGCTGCAGTCGCGACGGCGATCGAGTGTGTCCAAAGTTCCTTTGCATCGAATCGATCACAAAGTGCGCCGCCGCGGAAGAGCTTCGCAAGACTCGCAGCGATCGCGATGTTCTTGACGGCATTCAGGCCGAGCAGTGCGATCGCTCGGTCGATCGAACCGATCTGCCGAGGCAGTCCATAGAAAGCACTATTCACAACCTTGAGAATGCGCGCTGAAAGCGCAGGGTCGCGGCCAATCAGCGCGTTCAAATCACGCGCACTCGACTGCGGATTCTCCACGAGCTCGATGATGCCAAGCGTCACCTCAGGCAACGTCGCAATGTGACTCAATTGCTTCACAGCAAGATGTGCGACTTGCATGGAAGCATCGCTCGACGAACCCGGATTGACCACTTGCTCCATCGGGAATCCCCTCCTGCGCATGACGCGCGGCGAAGCGGGAATCGGCGGTTTTCGCGCGGTGGTTGACGATCATTGATGAACCGCGCACGAAGTGGGTGGAAACTTCATGGAAGCGAGGCGCCCTCCCACGCGTTCAGCGGACCTACCCGCACAGATGCACCTTGACGCGCGGCCTGTTGCGGTCCACGACCACGCATGGCGTCAATAAGTGCAGCGTTTCGCGAGTCCATGCGCCGCCAGATCGCACGTCGCGAGAGTTTCAGCGATTCTCGCGGAAGCACCTCCCGCGAGATACGGATGCACTCCCGACGGACGCCATGAGGCGAGCGTGTCAAGTTCGCGCGCGAGTCCCGCAAGATCGCCCGATGCGACGTCGCGGACATTGTCGGCGCGCTCGCGGCCTCTCTGTCGATCGCCGATGTTGAGAGCCCGCACGCCAAGCGCCGCGCACTCAATCAACGCGGCACTTGAATTGCCCACAATCGCTTGGACGGAAGCATGTTTCAGCAATGCAACGAAACGCTCGCGCGGAAGGTGATGCACAGCGCGAACATGGTCGCGCCGACGGCCCGCAACGATTTGAATCGCCCGCGCGATCCCTTCACGCCCTGGATCAGAGTTCGGTTGCAGCGCGAGAACGCGACCTCGCGCGGCGAGCGTTTCGAGCACCGCGTAGGCATCGCGCTCCTCCGCTTCGTCGGTGCGACCGATCGGGTGCATGAGGAAGATGAAATCTGGCGCGCCGACTTCAGCATGTTCCTGGTCGGTTGCAGGCCTGATCGCAGCGATTCCATCGACGGCTGGCGAACCAACAAGATGAATGCGCGCAGGATCCTCGCCAAGGCGCTCGATGCGCGCGGCACTTTCTGCACTCGCTGGAAAGTGGATGTGTGCAAGTTTGGTGATCGCGTGGCGCATCGCTTCGTCCGCAACACCTTCTGCGCGATCACCGCCGTGGATGTGCGCAACGCGAATGCCGCCAATCGACGCCGCAGTCGCTGCAGCAAACGCTTCGATCCGATCACCGAGGACGACGACAAAATCCGGTGAAAGCCGCTCAAACAGCGTCGTCAACGCAGACACGCCGCGACCAACTGCGGCCGCATCGGCGAGTCGCCCCGTTTCACCCGAACGTTGCATCACGAAAGAGTGCACGCGATGTCCGCTTGACTCAACCCATCGAATCGTTGGATCGTCGCTTGAATTCGAAGGAGTGAGAAGATGCGCACCGCCCGCGCAGACATCGAGCGTCAAGTCCGTGCGTGCGACGATCGCTTCGCAGACTGGTGCGAGCAGCCCCCACTCTGCACGTGTACCCGTCACAACCACGATCCGCCGCGGAGTGTTCTCGCTCACAACTCGCTCTCCGCAGCAACTGGCCAGAGAACATCAGCCTCTGCGAGCACGCGATCTGCTTCGACGGGACGTGCGAGACGTCGACCAATCACATCATCCAAACGACTCGCACAAAGGCCGGTTCCTGGACGCTTCACGCAGACGTCGTGCGGCGTCATCACTTCGCCAATCGCGAGATCGCGTGTCGCAACGATCGACTGCCGGCTCACCATGCGCACATCTCGTTCGACCGCTTGGAGTTCCTTGGTGAATCCGCCGATCATGCGAGCAGCGCGACGCGCGAGCGCGACATATCCCGCGAATTGCGCAGGATCAAGACTCGCCGCGTGATCCGGACCCGCTGCGCTTCGGTCGTACGTGAGATGCTTCTCAAGAATCGCCCCGCCTGCCGCGATCGCGAGTGCGCCCGTATCGAGCGAAGTTGTGTGATCGCTATAACCAACGATGCGACCTGTCATCGCGCGAATTTCATGCATGGCGCCAATCGCAGCCATGTCATCGCGCGCGGGATAACTCGACGTGCATTGGAGGAAAGCCAGTTGCCGAACGTCATGGAGCCACTGCGCCGCGCGCGCGACTTCTTCGCGTGTCGCAGCACCCGTCGAAACGATGAGTGGCTTCCCAAGCGATGCCGCCGCGCGCAAGAGCGGAAGATTGACCAAATCAGGTGACGCCGTTTTGAACGCATGCCACGCGTGCTCACGCGCGAAGGCGAAGAGCGGAAGCGAGAACACCGTCACAATCGGCACGACACCACACTTCACACACTCTTCCGCAAGGCTTCCGAGTTGATCGGGAGAGAGCGCCAACGCCGCGAGCATCTCGCGCGGATCGCGCGCGCCGCTTTCTTTCTGATACGCCGCGAGCACCGCATCGCGCGACATCAGCATTTCGGCGTCAAACATTTGAAACTTGGCGGCGTCTGCGCCTGCGTCGCGCGCAGCGTGCACGAGATCACGAGCACGCTCAAACGAACCATCGTGATTGACGCCGATTTCTGCAATGACGAACGGTGCTCGGCCAGGGCCAATCTCACGGCCGCCAAGAAAGAAAGGCTCGCCGTGTCGATCCGTATCGCTCCAACAAGGATTCATACCTGCACCTCCTCGCGACTTCGAAGAATCGCTTCCGCCACCGAAAGATCGAGCGCAGAGTCCACATCAATGACATCACCTTCGCGCGTTTCGATGCCGCGTCGATCTCGACCGAAAAACGCATGCGGCTCACCTTCGCGCACATCAAACAGGCTTTCGCGTCGGACTGCGATCACGCCACCGTCGGGCATGTAGAGCGGCGGCAATTCTTGTCGTCGGTAAATCTTGTTCTCGATGAATTGCGCGACGCGGCCTTCACCGTCCAACCGCGACATCCAATAGGGATGCGTCTTGCCAACGCGGTAGTAACTCTGCACGCTGTCCGCGCCGCTTTGGTCGAGCAGCGCGACGGCGCGA
>JBJOHQ010000373.1:0-7050 GCA_046047595.1 Planctomycetota bacterium
CGCCGAGCGTTGGAACCGAACGCGCGACTACTACGAACTTGGCATCTTCACGGTGGAAGACGTTCCCGCGGGGCTCTCGACCGATTTCATCGATCGATCCGTGCTCAACGGCTACATGGCAAGCGCACGTGGTGCGGTTCAAACCGTGCGCGCGTCGGGCTTCGACGGCCTGAATCAACTCTTCGGCGCGGCTTACGCGGTCTATGTCTTGAGTCTCCAGCCAAGCCAAGGCCTCTGCACAACGCTCACGATTGAACTCGAACAAACCGTCACATTGACGCGCCAAGCCTTCGAAGCTCGGCTCGTGCTCGACAACGACACGGAATTCGCGCTCGAATCGCTGCGGCTTGATTTCCAAATCGTGGATGCGAACGGCGAACCTGCGGGTGAGCGATTCGTGGTGCTGGGCCCAACGCTCGACACGCTCACCGCGATCGACGGAACGGGCACGCTCGCGGCGGGGTCGTCGGGAAGCGCGGCATTTACGCTGATTCCGGGTGACTCCGCGGCACCGAACGCACCGACCAACTACAAGGTCAAGGGCACGCTGAGTTACGCGGTGGGCGGGCAGACGCTTTCATTCCCGCTCTTCCCCGCGCAGATCACGGTGCTCCCGAATCCGTCGCTTGAACTCAACTACTTCATCGAGACGCAAGTCTTTGGCGACGATCCATTCACGCCAGAACTCGAGCCGAGTGTGCCATTTGCACTCGGACTTTGGGCGAAGAACGCGGGCGGCGGTGTTGCTGGTGATGTACGCATTGAGTCGGGCGAGCCGCAGATCATCGAGAACGAGCGTGATCTTCTGATCGACTTTGATCTGATTGGAACGCGCGTTGGTGCGGAAGCGCGATCGCCGTCGCTCGCGGTCGATCTTGGTGACATCGCGGCTGGCGACGTCGCCGTTGCCGAGTGGCTCATGACTTCGACGATTCAAGGCGAGTTCGTCGGCTACGACGTTGAGATTTCAAGCCTGAACGGCTTCAACACGCCCGAATTTGCGGTCATCGACTCGGCAACGATCGAGCCGCTGGTTCGCTCGGTCCGTGCCGATGTCCCACAGGATGACGGCATCCCCGACTTCCTCGTCAATCAGGCGAATGACGTCAACGGCCTTCCTGATCGCATCTATCTCTCGGAAGGTGCGGTTGAGCCCGTCACTCCGCAGATGCTGACGGCAACGGTGATCAATCCGCTGACTTTGTCGGTCGATGCGAGTGTCGGCGCAGGCTGGCGATACATCCGTCTCGTCGATCCATCGGGTGGTGCCAAGCGTGTCGCACGAGTTGTGCGCAACGACGGCCGTGAACTCACGGTCGGTGTGAACGCGTGGCAGACGAAGTTCATTGATCGTTCGGTGCCGCAGCCCGTGTTGCGTGCGGATATCCATCTCTTCGATCGCGGCGGCGATGGCCTCTACACCATCGAGTTTGATCCGGACAGCGAAGCGCCCTCGGTGGTGCAATGGGCGAGCGTGAAGGGTCAGGGTGCGCTGCGTGCCGCGCTTCCACTTGCGACCGGAACTGCGGTCAGCGAGCCACGCGATGGAGGTTTGGCGAATCTCGTCGCAACCTTCAGTGAGCCGATCGACCCGGCATCCTTCGACGCGGTTGCGATTTCGATTGCGGCGTTTGACAACACGGGT
This sequence comes from Planctomycetota bacterium, assembly GCA_046047595.1. Lineage (GTDB taxonomy): Bacteria > Planctomycetota > Phycisphaerae > Phycisphaerales > SM1A02 > QWPT01. The sequence goes on from JBJOHQ010000373.1 coordinate 1,646, forward strand.
GCCGAGGTCAGCGTGCCGACGACCGTGGTGACGGCGGATCTCACACTCGGTGGCACTGGCGCGGAGATCACCTTCACGCCAGCGCTTCCGGCGGGGCTTCGCTACTGCATTCGTATCGTTGGTGCGACCGATCTCGTCGGCAATCTCCTCGTGGCGAGCTCCGCGCGGTTGGATGTCGCGGTTGTTCGCGGCGATGTGACAGGTGATCAACGCACAAACGTGACGGACTTCGGCGCGATCGTCACTCTTCTTGGTGTCGTGGTTGACCGAGCGAATCCTGCCGAGGTCCGCTGTGATCTCGACGGAAACGGCACGATCGCGCAAGCCGATCTCGCGCTGGCGATGTCTTCGAACGGAGTCGATCTCCGCGCGGCTGTGAATCCGTGCTCGACGTTTGCGCTCGGGGCGACGGTCGCAACGGGTGACGCTGATCGCACGGATGCGGCGTCGGAAACACTCGACGCGGCGACCTCGATCGATGAACTCATTCGTGGTCGACTTGCGGGTCGTATTCCAAGCGCGGCGGCATCTCGTTGGCAACGCGATGCGTTTGCGCGCGGCGGCGACGACGTGGCGGATCGCGTGGCCGATCACGTGAATGATCACGAGCACATCATCGAGGGAAATCGCATGCAACTCGGGTCGTTCATCGCGTCGTTCCCGCGCGGTGTACTTCTCCCAGGGTTGCTTGCGGTTCGTTCGACGTCCGATCGCTTCGCGACGGGCAATGGTTTGACTGCGAGCGACGCGATCGACGCGTTCGCGTTGCAACCGCTCGGCGAACTCGAGGGTTGGACCGTGGTACTCGCGCCTGAAGGGCATCACGCACCGGCAGCGCTCGCCGTGATGAGCGCGATGCTGGTGGGTGCGGGCCTCGATGTTGGCGTCGTGCTCCACACGCGCGATGGTTGGGTCGAAGTTGTCGGACCGGACCTCACGGTGCAGTTCCGCAGCGTGGCTCCGCCCGATTGGCAGCAACGCGTGCTGAACGGATTTGGCGGTTTCACCGCAACACAGCTCGCGGAGGGCCAGTGGCTTCTCGAGGGCGAATCGCGCTTCGGAGGCGACGCGTGGAAGGTTCTGCGGGCGTTGCGCGCGCGGCGTGATGTTGAGTCGGTCGAGATGATTGATCTCTTCAAGAGCGCACCGATCACCGAGTTGCACAGCGCGCCGCATGGGGAGGTTCAGCCATGAACTCCTCTTCAGACGCTGCCTCAAACTCTTCCTCGCACTTCTCTCATCACGTCATGCGAAGTTCGTCCCCGAATTCCGTGTTTGAGTTTCTGACTCGTATCACCCGCCGTGTTCTTTCAAACGACGCGGGCGCGTCTTTCGTCCCCAGTTCTGTGGAGCGCTTCATCATGCAATCTGACATCACGCCATCATTTGTTTGCGGTCTCACGCAGAAATTCGGGCGATGCGCGAGCGTCCTGTTGGCTCCGATCTTCTTCGGCGTGGCGGCGCATGCGGGAGAACCTGCAGGGTTCCTTGATTGTCGTTCGGTGCAAGGTGCGGCGACGGTGGGTGCTCGTCCGGGGGGCACCTTCGTTGCCCGCATTTCGCTCGAGAGTGACGTGGGTATCGTCTACAACTCGGCGCTCTTCCGAGTGGTACTCACGCGGCCGGGCGTTGCGATCGAGGATTACGCATGGGCCGCGCCGTTTGAAACGGGCGGACCAACGGATTTCAGTCTCGTGGGTCTTGAGTTGCCGTCGGTCATTACGAAGGACTCGCTTGCCGGCCCCGCGTATCCAACCGACGTGATCGACGTCGAGTTCGGAAACTTCTTGCTGACCGGCGACGCGACCGACGGCACGGTCGTGGATGTCACGTTCACGATGCCTGCGAAGTCGCAGCCTGGTGATACGTTCTTCATTGCTGCCGTTCCCGACACATTTGCGTTCGGGTTTATCCCGTACCCAATCGCGGCGGGCAGCGTCTTGACGGTTCGTACGACGTTCTCGCCGGACTTCGACGGTGATGGTTCGGTTGGTGCAGCAGACCTTTCGCTCTATTTGGCGGCATGGGGAACGCCAAATGGGGATCTCAACGGCGATGGGCTCTCGAATTCAGCCGACTTGGCGTTGCTGTTGGCGGCGTGGGGCAGCTGAGGCAGACGAAATAGAAGAGGCAGATGAGGCAGATGAGGCAGATGAGGCGAAAATGGCGCACTCGTGTGGTGCATGCGTGTGGTGCATCGCACGTCAGCCGAACAAACTCGCGAACTTTGCCGACTTCGTAGACTGCGCGGATGTCGACCGCGACCGTCATGGCGGGCATTCCCGCAACGAATCTCTCGCTCTACCGCGCCATTCGCTTCAAGGTTGGTGATCCAACGGCGTTGCTCACGCTGCCGAAATCGGACGGCAGTACGGAGCGGCTTCTCATCATTCGCGATATTGAGATAGGCCGCGCGAAGCAGCACGCACGCGTTGATTGCGTGCATTGCCCAGCAGACTTTGAGCCGGCGGGCGGACTCTCGGGTGACCGCGAAACCGCTACAGCGCAATCGGTCGCCGAGTGTTTGCGTCGGCGCGGCGTGACGCGGGTGCGAGCCGATCGTTCGTTGCCGCTGATCTACGCGCACTTCATTGAGAAGGCGGGCCTGACGCTGGCGTGTGACACTGAGATGGGTGTCCTTGAGCGTCGATCGAAGGACGCTGAAGAACTCGCATGGCTTCGCGAGGCGCAACGCACCACCGAAGGCGCGATGCAACGCGCCTGTGAAACCGTCGCGCGCGCGACGGCGGCCGCTGATGGCACGCTCTTGCACGAGGGCGCGCCGCTGACGGCCGAGCGCCTGCGCACGATCATCGATGTGCACTTGCTCGGGCAGGGCTACGAGAACCCCGAGTCGATCGTCGCCTGCGGCGCGCAAGGTGCCGATTGTCACGACCACGGACACGGTGTACTTCGCACGGGGGAACCGGTGATCGTCGACATCTTCCCGCGCAACCGAAAGACCCTGTACAACGGCGACATGACGCGCACGGTGGTGCATGGCGCGATTTCGCCCGAACTCGAGCGCATGCATGCGGCCGTCGTCGAGGCAAAGCGCGACGCGATTCGCGCGGTGCGCGCAGGTGTCACGGGCCAATCGGTGCATGAGGCGACGCTTGCGGCGCTTGCGCGGCACGGATTTGCCGCGGGCCAACCAACCGAACCGCGCGTGGCGGTGATTTCACACGGAACCGGTCACGGCATTGGGCTCGAAGTACACGAGCCGCCGTTGCTTGCGATGAAGGGGCCAGAACTTGTGGTCGGCGACGTGTTGACGGTCGAGCCAGGGCTGTATGCGCTCGGCATCGGCGGCATCCGCATTGAAGACATGGTCGCGGTCACGGCGACCGGCTGTGAGAACTTCAACACGCTGCAAGAGTCGCTTGCGTGGAGCTAGGCGCGAAGTAACCCCCAACGGTGCACGGCACGTGCCAGGCAGTGCCTGGCACTGCCTGGCACGTGCCGTGCACCAAAGTATGCAAGAGGTAAGGGCAGCCTCGGCGTGCAGTTCGGGCTGCGGATGGATGGTGCCTGGCACGTGCCGCTCAGTGCGTGGCACTGGGTGGCACATGCCGTGCACCATTTGGTTGCATCACTCAATGGCCGCAGGGCCTTCGCCCGTGCGGATCTTTACGGCCGCGCGCGGCGGTGGTGTCGAGCCCGCGTAATGCCGCGCAGCGTCCTTGCAGACTTCCGCAAGCACCTGATGCAGTTTCTCGTGGTCGGGCGTCGCGTCGAGCCGCTCGAGGAGCGCGTCGACTTGCTTCGCAGGTTCCATGCCACGATCAAGCGTCTCGATCGCCGCATCGCCGATCTCTTCACACGCGTCGACATACCACGCGATCGTCGGCTTCTCCCACGTGCGTGGCGGCTCAATGCGCGTACGAATCGTCACTTGGCCAATCGCCACCACGGGGCAAAGCCCGAGCTGCGTCTTGGGTTCGCGGCAGAGGAACATCGCCGGAACTTCGCGTTCAAGCGCGAGGAGACGAAGTCGCCGTGCATCCGCGCCGACGAGCGGCGGCTGAATCAAATAGCACACGGGCGCGAGATCAAAGTCAGCTGAAACAGGCGTGTCAACGATCACAATCTTCTTCGAATCGAATGCGACCTGCATCCGCTGGCGACGCGCTTCTTGCAGCGGCAACGCGATGCGCGCCATCAAATTGAAATCGCCGTCGGCACGCGCCATATCAAGCGCTTTCGCGCAAAGGCGTTCCGCCTCGAACCAGTGGTTGCGAGTGAGCGCTTGCGAGGCCTTCGTCATGAGGCTCTGAATGGAAGAGGTCTTGACGTTGGACATGCGAATTTCCAGTGCTGAGTCGAGAGTGGTCGCGTGAAGGTTGGTCAATTTGTGCGCAGTGGGACGCGTCCCACGACCGTGTGAGCGCGCGAATCTGCGTTTAGCCCCGCGGAGCGTACGGTGAGTTCGCGATCGTAGAAAGTTCTTTCGCAAACGATGTCAGCATCGTCGCGAAGCGCTTCGACGTCGCAGGAAACTCATACATCAAGCAATCGGAAAGCGCGGTGCGGTCTTGCGAAATCATCGCGTCGCGCAGAGCACGCAACTGCGCATCGAGCGCCTGCACCGAACCATCGAGGTCAATTCCCGCGGCGACGAGTCGTTCGCGAGGCACAACGCCAAGCGAAAGCCCGCGTGAAACCGCGGTCTGCACCGAGCCCCACACAGCGAGCGCTTCGAGAAGCGATGTCAGGCCGTCGCTGAACCGATCGGACTGCATCAACTTCGCTGCGTTCCGTTGGATTTCTTCCGCGTTGAGCACGGCATCGGCCGCATGCAGCATCGTGTCGCGCAAGAGTTCCGCGGGATGCGCGGTCATCAAACGCAATTCGCCCGCGCCGCGTGCGGTGAACTCTGGACTCGCGAGGTCTTCTTCGTTCCACGAAACGCCGTCAACATGCACATCGACAATCATGCGGCCGTTCTTCTCGACAACCGTTGCCGCAGCGCTGAGAGCGCTGGCGATGTCTTTCGCGTCAAGGGTGGTCTCGCAGTTGTCGAGGTAGATGCGCATAGGGAGCCTTTGGAGAGTGGCCGTTTGGGAGAGGGGAAGGAGACTTCCGCCGGTTGCTATCGGCCGCATCGAGGGTCGGGTTGAACGAATTGTGCGGTTTGGACGACCGCGAAGGGCCCTGTAGATCGAACCCCTCATCGCGCGAGAAGCCCGCAGAATCGCGTTCGATCCCGCCACAAAGGGGTGTCGTGCCAATCAGTGCGGCGCGGAAGCGCCCTCGGGGCGCGCCGATTGCGGTTGCCACATCGCGGGCACCGAACGCTTGTCGTCGGGGCGCTCGAGTTCGCGAGCGCGTCCGTGGACGCCGATTGAACTCGCGAGGACCGCGTCACAGAGGAGATGGACTTCCGCGATCGCAGGGAACTCGCG
>JBJOHQ010000374.1:0-4859 GCA_046047595.1 Planctomycetota bacterium
CTTCGCGCTTCCTCACGTCGACCGAGTTCGTTGAGGCGGCTCGCGAGTTGAATCGCGGTCGACGCTCGACACGGCAATTCAGCTGCTCGGAGAAGTACCGCTTGAACAGAGTCAGGCCGCACACGTTCCACCGAGGGAAGAAGCGAAAGAATCGTTTCGCCATCGGCCGCTGCTGTGAGTTGCTCGTCAATGATCGTCGCCGCGCGATCGCGATTTCCACGACGCGAGAAAACCTCCGCGACAATGGGACCCAGTTCGCGCGGACGACCCATCGCAGTCCAATACTCAAGCAGTGCTTCGGGCGAGTCAGAGCCGAGCGCACCAAAGACGCGCGAGGGAACAAAGCCCGCTTGCAGCGCACTTGACCACGCTTCAAGAATTGCAGCGGCCACGGCTCCATCCGTTTGGTAGCGCAAGCCGAGATCGCGTGCGATCGCGAGTGCATCGGGGACGCGGCCCATCGTCGCGCATGCACGAACAGCGCGAAGGCCAACGGGCTGGCTCCGACGTCCCGATTGCTCAAACGCATCCACAAGAACACTCAGCGCTGCATCAAATTCACCGGCTTCAATCAACAAGTCAGAGACAAGAATGGCAACGAGCGGATCGCGCGTAGTCGATTGCACGATTTGTTCGATTGCTTCGATGCGCGAACGCCTCGAACCGGAACCGAATGCGATCGGCGCGGCCGCGAGAAAGTCATTCGTGGTCAACACATCAGTTTTCGACGGCTCGTTCTTCGATGTCTCGTTCTTCGAGGCATCGAGCATACGACGTGCATCAGCAAGATCTCCTGCGAGATACGCCGCGCCGATGCGCAGTCGTTGCATCGCTGCGTCATCACGTTCGGTGGTCGAGAGTTTCGCACGCAAATCCGCGATTCGTCCCGCGCTGAGAAGCCGTTCGCACTCAATCTCCACAATTTCGCTTGGGTCTGAGAGTCGACCAGCCGAGGCAACCAATGCCTCTTCGATCCGATCACTCATGCCTGTCGACTCAAGTCCGTCGAGCAATGCGCTCAAGAGGCGGGCGTCACTGACACCACGTTCGGCGAGTGCTGCGTAGATTTCACGCGCGTCCGCAGTTCGCCCCATCGTCCGCAGAATGTCCGCACGCAGCACCAAGAGGCCGTCTTGATCCGGCTTCTCCGCGAGCCACTTATCCACGAGCTGAAGTCGCCCCTCCGCGTCTGCTCCGGACGCTGCAAGGCATTGCAGGTGAACCGCACGCCACCGAACTTGGTCCGGTTGCAACGCCTCGAGCTCTTCCGCCACGCGCATCGCATCCAACCAGCGCCCCTGCGCCGCGCGCGTCTCAAGCACTGCTTCGCGTGGGCGCACAGCAGACTTGTCGACCGCGAGAATTCGCTCCGCGACACTCTCGATCTGATCCGCGTAGCCGAGCAGAATGGCGCACTCCAACTGGCCATCGAGCGCGCTGCGATTCCCAGGATCAATCGACTCCGCCTTGGAGTACATGCCGAGAGCGATCTTGAGGTGACGAAGCCCTTGTTCCGGTACCGCCCGACGGGCTTGCGCCAACGCGAGGAGCACTTCAAGATCCTCACCACCCCGCGATGCGATCGAGAGTGGCGCGAGCGCCTCTTTGAACTGCCCCGCCGCAAACTTCTCGAGTCCAAGAGCTCGGTTCTCCGCGACCTGTGCCGCTCGATACCAATTGCGCGCAACCGCACCGCCAACGATCAGGACCGAGAGCGATCCTGCGATGGTGCCTGACAGAACGAGCCTGCGCTTGGTTCTACGATTCAAAGCAAAATTCCTTACCGTCGTTCAATCTCTTCAAAGGCCGCCACGCCGACGAGCGGCGGCCTCGTTCACTTTCGTCGCAGTATATTGACGACGGTCATGACACAGAGCCACGCATCAAAAAGCGGGCTCATGCGCTCGACATACTCGATGTCGTACTGAATCCACTCTTGGAAGTCCTTGCCTTCCGCTCGGGTCCGTTTGACCTGCCAATTCCCAGTGATGCCTGGACGCACGGACAACCGAATCTCACGCCAGGCTGGACAGAACTGATTCTCGTTCTCTGGGCTTGGGCGCGGACCGACGATGCTCATATCCCCAATGAGCACGTTCCAGAACTGTGGGAACTCGTCGAGTTGGAGTTTGCGCAGCCACTTACCAACCCGCGTCACGCGCGGGTCATCTTTGATGTTGACCTGAGGACCATCGCAGAGATTCTGCTTTCGCAATTCTGCCACGAGTGCCTCGGCATTTCGGCGCATTGTCCGGAACTTCCAACAGCGGAAGGTTCCTCCGCCCTTCGTTTGGCGCTTATGCCCGAAAAACACCGGGAAACCATCGTCTATGACAATGGCAACAGCACAGACGAGCAAAACCGGAAACGCGAGTAGCAGCACTGTGGCACTACCGACGACATCGATCGCTCGCTTGACCGGCGCGTACCAACCTGCTGGCTCCGCGTCTGATTGAGACACGCTCTGCGCATCTTCCGAGAAGAGCTCCTCGATCGGCCGCACCGCGGCCGGCGAAACGCGGCCTGCATCCCAAAGTGCTGTTGGCCCAATGCTCACAATTCCGTCAGGCACAGCGTGACCAACCCACACGGGCGCGATGAGCCGCGACGTCGATGGAATCTGCGTGCCTTCCAGCCCGAACACGCCATTCTCAAGTTCGCGAATCCCATGAATCACGTGATCAGGATGCGCCCAGTCTCGCACAAGTGCCGAAACAAGCGATTCGCGCCCGCGCGGCGTAGACACGTCAAACCGTTCGCCCTCACAGTCCGTGCGATCAAGTCGAAGTTTGCGATTCCGTCGAATCGATGAGAACGCCTCAGCGGGCGTGCGCGCTTGCGCCCACGCGCGAGCATCCTCAACTCGTACGCCAAGCATCACTTGACCAGCGAAACTGCGGTCCGCGCCGTAACGCCGCTCGATCTTGACGACGCTGCCTCGCGCATCTTGAACAATGCGCTCGGAATACGCGGGTGCTTCACGCTCGATGATGCGCAACCGCGTGATGTGCGCTTGATTCCAAAGCAGTGACTCTGCGATTCGGCGTAAATCGAATGTGACGGCCTGATCCTTCTCTAGCAAGAGATAAAGATCAGCACCCTTCTGCGGCTCTTGCTGGCTTCCAAGCTGTACACACGCGACACCGTGCGATGACCAGTAGGCCTCGTGAAGCGCAATGCAATCGAGCCCCCAAAGTCGCGGCTCCAAAAGATGTGATTGATCTTGTTGCAAAACGGCGGCGTGATTTCGCCCGCTCTGATGATCGAGAGACTTCTCACGCTCCGCCGAGAGCGTCGCGCCTTCAAGAGGACTGGAATTGAAAGGAGAATCTTTCATCTTGCTCGCCGTGCATGCTGCCATACATCTACGGTGCAACGATCACGTCCCCTTCGCATCTCCTAAGAGTGGGTGCGAAGTTGCAGGGGCATTGCTGCCAGAGAGTGCTCGTGCGACTTCCGCCGACATCTTTGAGATTGACCCATACCTGCGACAATCGTCGGCGTCGGCATAGTTGAGGACCAGGCCGAGGTAGTCGATACCTGCGTCTGTCAGTTCCTTCACGGACTCAGGCAGCCGAGAGCGCGAACGACCGCGACGAATGACCATCACAGCGCCATCGCAACTCGAGGCGACGGGGATCGCCTCCACGCTTGCCGTCACTGGTCCACTATCAACGATGATGACATCGAATTGATCGCGCAACGTGCGCAGCAAGCGCCGGAGCGCACCGACCTGGAGATTGCTCGCGTTGAACGAGATGTCGGCACCCACGGGGAGAAGCGAAAGTTGCTCTCCAACGCTCACGACTTCGCTACCAAGCGATCCTCGGCGCAGCACTTCGCAAACGCCTGGAGAATGGAGGTGCTTAAATTGATGGCTCAACGCGCGACCAATGAAGTCACAGTCGACGAGAATCGTCTTGTGCCCACTTTCGGCGTAACTCCAAGCCAATGCCACGGCAACCGTCGTCTTCCCGTCGCCTTGGAACGGACTTGTCAGCATGAGCGCGTAGCCTGCGCCAACGTCTTGGCGGCGAGACTCGATCTTGTTTCGAACGCGGTGGACGCAGTTCGATGCAAGTTCGCGCGCCGAAGGATCGTTCCTCGCATCCGACATGTCGGGCACGACGCCAAGCCAACGGCCTGACTTCGCATCGCGCTGCAACTGTCCGACCCGGTATGCGCGCGGATCGACCGATCCAAGCAAGAAGAATGCCGCAAATGCAGCGATGAATCCTCCGCCCAGGCCCACTGCCGCAAGCTGAACGCGCTTGTCGGACTCGGGTGCGCCGCGTCGCGATGCACCTTCCACGATTGTCACGCGACCACGACGAATGCTCTCCGCCTCGCGGTCAAGTTCGCGCAAACGTTCCGCCAATCGACCAAGTTCAGCCTGCTCCGCCGCGATGTCACGATCGATCTTGACAACGCGCATCGCAACCTGATTCGCGCGTTCGATTCCCTCACCCACAACTCGCTTATCCGCAAGCAACTCTTGTCGCTCACGTTCGAGTGCGCCGTAACTCTGAGTGCTGCCTATTCCCTCTCGCCAACTTCGCAACGCACTTTCACGAGCAGCGCGGAACAAACTCTCCTTCGTCGAGAGTTCCGCTGCAATCCGCTGAAGCGCGGGATGCTCATCCTTGTACTTCTCCTTCGCAAGTTGGAGCATGACCGTTTGATCTTCGATCTGCTGGCGGATCGCGACAAGGCGCGTGTCCAACTTCTCAAGTTCAAGCGCCGTCGGCTCGAGCATTGCACTCGGAGGAATCTCGGTGGGGTCACCCCTACCAGCGGCAATCGACCGCTCGCGATACTGGCGCTCGATCTTCTTTTGCAATGACACGACTGCGTCGATT
>JBJOHQ010000375.1:0-4801 GCA_046047595.1 Planctomycetota bacterium
GAATTGCGCGACGCGGCCTTCACCGTCCAACCGCGACATCCAATAGGGATGCGTCTTGCCAACGCGGTAGTAACTCTGCACGCTGTCCGCGCCGCTTTGGTCGAGCAGCGCGACGGCGCGATTCGCAAGATCTGCGGGACGCACCGGGACATTTGCATAGAGCACGACGATCACGCTCGCGCACGATCCACTTGCGAGGACCGCATGGCGCACGGCCGCATCCACGGTTGCGGTGTCATTTGAAACTTCAGCGGGCCGAAGGAACACATCAACGCCTTCGCGTCGTGCGATCTCTGCGATCTCATCGCCATCTGTCGAAACAATCGTTCGTTCGATCGCAGGCGACTGCAACGCGAATCGAATCGTCCGCGCGATCATGGGCACGCCCGCCACAGGAAGCGCATTTTTCCGCGGCAAACCCTTGCTTCCTGCACGACCAATGATGACCGCGAGCACGCGCTCTGCCCCGTGTGGCGTAGTCGCTTTCGACTCCGCACTCTGCGACGAGTGATCATGTGTTCGTTGAATCATGCGATTGATCACTTATGGAGTTCGCGTCCAAAGATCAGGATGAGCTTCGCCACCATCGCGCCGAATCTGCTTTCGCCTCGCGACGAGATCGCGCCAGATACCGAGCAACGGACCGCGATCGACGTGCGCAAAGATGCGCTCTCCACGGAAATCAATTTCGCTCAACGGCACGGAACCGTCCGAAAGAACCAGCATGCGTCGGAGCATTTCGCGCCACATCGCAGCGAAAGGAGCCCGCGCACTCGCGAGCGGAGGTTGCGCATCGCTCGCTTCTGGCGGTGCACCATCTTCCCGCGGCGACGCACCTTCGATCACTGGCGTCCCAAGGAGATGTTGCCATCGATCGAAGAATCCATCGATGTCTTCGTAGCTTTCATGCCGACGCTGCAGACGAGGCACAATCCATGGAGATGCGAACGCTGCCGCGCCCGCCGAGGAGAGTTCCACGCGCCGCGTGAAGACGCGTTCAATACCCGCAAGCGCATCGCGGAATCGATCAACGCCATGCATCCGCCGATAGGTCTCCGCGCTGTCCGCATTGATTTCAACACTGATGACATCAACGCCTGCTTCAAGCACGGCATCGATTGCTTTCTGCGATGCGAGGAGTTCTGTTCGAAGATGTACACCACGAACACCGCCAGATTTCGCAATCTGTACAAAGCGCGCAACGTCTGGGTGAAGCAGCGGATCGCCTGCTCCTGCGAATGTCATCACACAGTCACGACTCTCCGCAACTTGTTCAACAAGCCGCGAGAATCGACGTTCCGTCATGACCGTTCGCTGGACGCTTCCAAATCGATGTGGGCTTGCAGCACCCGAGCCTTGACGGCCAGTGTTGAGTTCGACGATGAGATGCTGAGGCGTGAAATAGGGAACAGTGTCGAACAACTGGTGTTCAAGCAGTGCAACTGCCGCACGCGTGTCGATGTCAGCCACACTCATACGACCTTCGCCGACTCCCGGCTCGATCGCGCGGCGCATTCGAATCATGTTGCGCGGCGTATCGAATACACCGCGAACGAACGAACGTCGAATCACATGATCGACCTGAACGCAAACATCTTTCGAGATCGGATCTTGCTGCGGCCGAGTCGGCTCATACGACAAGAGCCAACCGATCGAGGCGCGACGACCACCTTGCGCAAGCTCCTGCATGAGTGATCGCTCAACGAGTACGCCGCAAAGTCCGGGCGGCGACTGCGTAAACACCACGCGAAGAAGGTCTGGGCGCGTTCGATGTCGCCGAATGAGCGCGTCGCACCCTTCTTCGCCAGTCACACTGACAAGCGGCCAATCAGGACCGACTGCGATCGCCGCTGTGATGCCAAAGCGCTGCATCGCTTCAAGCATGGCCTTCGGCGCAAGCACTTCGTCGTACACCGTGAGACCCGCGATACCTCCGCGCCACGAACTGTCGCTCCACAGGCGCGCATTCGCGATTGCGGCTCGCTCAGGGCCAAACGGCGAACCGGTCGTGCGATGGATTTCAATCGGTAAGCCAATACGCCGCCGATCGATCAAGCCATCAATGTCGTAGCCCTCGGGAACGAGGAGGACGATGGACGCAGCTTCTTTCGAACGACCGAGTCGCTCGAGCGTCCATTGCAAAACGGGCTTTCCTGCGAGTGTTTCCGCAAGACTGCGCGGCGTTCCAAGACCACCATGCCACGGATCGACGGCGATGATGAACGCTGCTCGCACCTCTACCGCACTCGAGGATTCCCCGAGCGCACGCTCGAGAGCACCATCCGATTTCGCCGCGACGGTTGCCTCATCTTCGAGAGGCATTGCGCGTGCCGCTTCGTCACTCACTTCAAGTCGTTCAATCGTCTTCTCAAGAAGTTCGACGTACTCCTCAGACGCTTCTTCAATCCAACGAACGTTTGCAATATCACGCTTGAATTGCAACTGCTGTCGTTCGATGTCGGTGATCTCACGCGATTGCTGAATTCGACGATCTGCTTTCGCGCGCTTCAACACGCCGAGTTGGCTGAATTCATCAAGAAGTCGCAGCGTTTCGAGTCGATCACCAACTTTCGACCGCTCCGTTTCAACGGTCTTCCACAGTCGATCCTCGCGATCGCTCATCGCTGTTTCACCAGTCAACTGCGAGAGCGCCGATCCCGTGCGATGCGCCGCCGCGCGAATCACGCGCACATCTTCTGCGACTTTCCGCAATTCCTTCGCGGCGAGTTTGAGTCGGTTTGCATCGAGTGTTCGCGTCGGAAGCGGGAGTTCAGGAACGCGCGTCTGTGCGAATTCGGCAAGCGCGTCGGAGAGTGTTCGAATCTCAGTTCCAGCCTTTCGAACTCCGCCTTCGGTCGCGTCGATCGTGCGCAAGCCGCGCCGCTCATCTTGCAGGAAGAAGTACTCAAAGCGCTGGAGATAGGTCTCCATTTGCGCGTCGGTGTACATCGATTTTCCATGCACATCCATGCGCTTCACGAGGTGAGAACGATGGCGGACGATGCGCGTCCACTCAAGGTTTTCCATCGTGTTGAACGGATTGAGTTCAGGTGCCCACACTTCATCGATTGCCGTGCCGCGCGCGTAATAGACGCCATCGGTGAACCCAAGATCTTGACCGATGAGCGCAACTGGATCGCAGCCGAGAAACCGCGCGATTTGATAGCAGAGGTGCGCAACTGTCGCGCCGGGCGGAAGCCTGCCCATGTCGCGTGCAAGTGGTCCGAGGAGCGCATCAAGATGCGGCGCAGCAATCGCGCGCACGGGACCTGGGTAGCTCGCCGCGATCACCGGATTCGCTTGCGGATCGATGATCAGCGTGGTGCGCGCAACATCTCGTTCACGGAGGCCTTCATAAAACCGGCGCGAAATCTGATGCCAGTCCAGTGCCGCAACGAAGTGCGGACGAATGCCCTCGGCGAGCAGTGGCTTGAGCACTGTCTGCGTCGCCACAATCACGGTGCACTCTTGGACAGCAGGATCCTTCAACAAGTCGAGATTGCGCCGCAAACTCGGGCCTGCGCTCACCACGATGCCGAGATGTCCGCGCGCAGCACCCGCAAGCGGCGCGAGCCCTTCACCACCAACGTACTGCCGCGCATTTGCAAGCACCGCGCGAATTGTCTGCGCACTTCGCGCAAGACCCGTTGCGGCGGTCACGCGCGCAGCACGCACTGTTTCGGTGATGGCACGCGCGAAATCTTTGACGCATGGCGCAACGCGCTCGCGGCTTGCAGGATGTTCGATGAATTGAACACCCTGAATGAGGACGCCTTCCGCGCCCGCGAATCGCTCGGCGTAACGCCCGAGTTCTTCGCGGCCTTCGAAGATGAGAATGTTCGCCGCGTTGAATTCGCTCGACCAATCCATGTGCGAGAGGACCGCACGAAGAAGCGCCACATCCGGCTCAAGTACGACGACAAGCCCCGTCCGCCCGAGACGTCGACACAGTTCGGCGACGTGGTAACCCAAGCCGAAGCCGAGAATGACTGCGACCGCGCGATCACGCAGATCAATCGCATCGGCGAACGTCGTAGCCTCCGCGCGCGGTTGATGCTTCGACGCGAGGACCTTGCCGTGATATGTCGCGACCGCTGCACCATCGGCGGCGGTAGACCACTGAAGCGCGACGTTCGCGGAGGTCGCGGCGGGAGATCCCGTCACCACTCGGAGCGCGCGTGCGATGTCGAGATTCCGCTCACCAAGCGCCGCGAGATTCCTCTCGAGCAGCGCTTCGGAAGCATCGCGCACGCTCGTGACGACAGCAACCGACGCTGCGTCGCTGTTGGACGTTGCGTTTGTCGCAGATGGAGTAGGGAGCGGGGTCGTTGCCATCATCCGTGACGGGCGCGCGACCTCCGGGCCGATCCATCGGCGTCTTCGGGCGCGGCTCCGCCGCATCGGTCGAGATCGACCGAGACGACGAGAAGCATGCAGAAAATGCGATTCCGGCCGTTCGCCATTCGCCTTCTGGGGTAGATGCCTGCGAGAATCAGGTTTGGACGTCCGTGCCCGGGCGGACGAAGCCGGCGCTGCAGGCGTGCCGCGGCCTCGTTTCGTCGGAGTTCGTCCACGCCTGCCGCTCCACCTCCTCGACAACCCACCACTCAACCATGTACGCGTGGATCTTTGAAAGCCCTCTCCCACTCACCATTGCGCTCGCGACGGTCGGACTTGCCTTACTCGTCCGAGGTCGCACGCAGCAATCTCGCCCGCTCGTAATCGCCGGCGGTGTGAGCATTTTGCTCGCAATCGCGGTGTTTTTTGCTGGCCGCATGGTGACAAGCCCTGGCGAGCACGC
>JBJOHQ010000376.1:0-5525 GCA_046047595.1 Planctomycetota bacterium
GCTTCGCCTTCTCGAGGTCTTTGGTGATGACTTCGAAGCTCGACTCGGAAATGTCCGTGCCCATTTGCCCGACGAGTGGGAAAACGTACACCTTGGGCGTGCTGGTCGTCGCCGGAAGATCTGCGTCGGCGCTCTGCGCTGAGGCCGCACCGCTTGCGGCAAGTGCAACGGCGGCCACAACAGAACGAGTGAGTCGCGTGAACATCGGAAGTCGAGTCGTGCGCATCGGTGGGTCTACTTTCGAGAGAGAACTTCGCAAGTTCGATCAAACGACGAAATTGCGCTTTGCATGCATGCAGAGCCAGCCTCGACCTCGCGCGCCAATCGCACGACGTCTCGACGGATGGAGGCGCCAAAGCGCCGCAGGGTCGGATATTACTTCCCGTCTGAGCAGGGTTGCGGCAGATTCAGACAGGTTCGGCCAAAAGTCTTCACTGTCGGGGTGACCGCATGATGCCGATCGTGGCCCCTGGGCGCCGCGAACTCACAACCTGCAAACTCGAACCCCGCGAACCGAGACCCCGCAAGCTGGGACTTCTGACGGTTGGTGGAACGGAGAACAAGGCCGTCGAACCCAGTTACGTCGGCCCCGCGCCGAGTTCCGCCGCGAGCGCGAGTGCCGAGGCCAGTGCCGCGTTTTCATCGGAAAATGCCCCGCAAATCTGCCGATCCAACGTGGTGTCGAGGATGGTCTTGAACGCGGGGCTTGGGCGGAGCCCGGCTCGCACGAGGTGATTCCCGTCCACCATCGGGGCTGGCAGCCGTCGACTCGGGCATTCCTTGGCTGCCGCAGCGCGCCACGATGCCGCGACTGCAGGGTGCTCCCCCGTCAGGACCTCGATCGCCGCATCGAACCCCGCTCGGGCTGCGAGCCGGACGCGGGCTGGAAGCGCATGACGCTCGGGGCCCCCAAGCAGCAGTGCGCGGCAATCGAGGACGGCCGAGAATTGATCGCAGTCGGTGTTTGAGAGCGCAAGACGCGCGCGAAGTTCGTCACGAAGTGGCGCGCCAGCACGCGCCCCGCCGCCGCTCACATCCGCGCCGTCCCCACGATCGAGCCACCACGCCGCAAGCGCCGTTGCCGCGCTCGCCTTGGGTGGAAGCGCCGCAAGTCGGTTCCATTCGTGCGGTCGAGCCGTTGCGCCAAAGACCGCGGCGTCGAGTCCGAGGCTCTCCATGCACTGGGCCGCGTGCGCACGATTCGGATGCGCGAGCATGCGACGAACTTCATCACCAACGCGCTCTGGGCTCACCGACGCGAGTTCGCTTGCATGCACTCGGATCGCATCGACCGTCGCGGGGTCGATGGTGAACGCAAGTCGCGATGCAAATCGCGCCGCGCGCAACATGCGAAGGCGATCTTCACGAATCCGCGCGTGAGGATCACCAATCGCGCGCACGATTCCGGCGCGCAGATCCCGTTCACCTTCGACAAAATCAACGATCGCGCCAGTCAGCGGTTCGCGAAAAATCCCGTTGATCGTGAAGTCGCGACGTTCCGCATCCGCGCGCGCATCGGCGAAGCGAATGCCCGTTGGACGTCGGCCGTCGATGTATTCGAGATCCTCGCGAAAGGTCGCCACTTCAATCGTGTGCGAAGCCTTTCGCACGAGCATCACGCCGAACGCCTCACCAACGCCGCGCGCCTTTGGAAAGACTTGCTTGACCTCATCAGGCGTTGCACTCGTCGCGATGTCGTAGTCCTTCGGCTCAAGACCAAGAAGCGCGTCGCGTACGCAGCCGCCCGCGAAATACGCCGTGAAACCTGCATCGATGAGCGCACGCGCGATCTCAGTGGCGGCCTCGCGCGCAGTGCGCCGCACGCCACCATCTCTTTCGTGCCCACCATCCTTCTCAAGCCCACCGTCCATCGAGTTGGCAGTCATGGACCTTCCCCACTCCACCGCCGCCGCTCCGCTCGCGCTTCGTCGTGAACCCGCGCCACCGCATCGCGCATCGCCGCGAGCGCCTGTTCGCTGTCGAGTTTCGCGAGTTCCTCGCCCGACATCGGTTCACCGCACACACACACGACTTTGCCGCGCAAACGCGGGAATTTCCGCCCTTTCGGCCACGCGTCGAACGTGCCTTCGAGTGCCATCGGCAGAATGGTGGGCTTCGCCTTTTTGACGAGCAACAACACGCCGCGCTTGAAGTCGATCATCTCGCCATTTGGCGACCGTGTTCCCTCTGGATAGATGATGACAACGCGGCCCGCCTCCAACTCCGCGAGCGCGGCTTTCATCGCTTCGAGATCGCCGCCCTCGCGCTTGATCGGACGCGCAGAAACCGATCGAATGATCCAACCAAGCGGCCCAACAAAGAGCGAGTCACGCGCAAGCGCCGTGAATTGCCGGTCCCACACAGTCACGCCGTTCACCATCGGATCGAGAAACGACTGGTGATTCGAGATCACGAGAATGCCGCCCGTTTTCGGCACGCGATCGCGATGCAATCGGCGAAGTCCGTAACAGATCTTCAGCGCACTCCAGCAGAGAAAGGCGCAGAAATCCCACCATGCGGCACGCACGAAAGAGCGCCCGGGTACGCGGCGTCGAAACGCCAACGGGTTCGGAATCGGACTCACGGAGCCGTCGCTCCGTCGCTGCCAAGACTGCCGCCACGACTGCCGCCAAGACTGCCGCCAAGACTGCCGCCGTCACTTTGCGCGCGATGCGCGTTTCGAAGCGCAGCGCCAGCACGCTCTCGAACGATTGCCTCAAGGCGATCAATCACATCGTCAATGTCCACATCACTCGTGTCAACGACATCCGCACCACGCGGGCAAACAAGCGGCCCATCTCGGCGCGTCGAATCGCTGCGGTCACGTTCAAGAATCTGCGCGAGCACTTCGGCTTCGCACGTCACGATTCCCTTCGCAGCGAGTTGCTCGACGCGACGCCGCGCACGAATTTCAGGACGCGCATCGAGATAGATTCGCACGTGCGCATCGGGGAAAACCACCGAA
The DNA here is from genome assembly GCA_046047595.1 of Planctomycetota bacterium. GTDB lineage: Bacteria > Planctomycetota > Phycisphaerae > Phycisphaerales > SM1A02 > QWPT01. Next base: position 2,966 of record JBJOHQ010000376.1, read on the forward strand.
CCTTGATCGCGGCCTTCAGTCACCAAGCGCGGATGCAAACTGGCGATTTCGCGCTGCGCTTCGACCATGGCAGCGCGCACGATCGGATTCGATGCAACGGCACTCACCGCGCGCGTGACTTCTTGCGTGCGAATGCGGTCACCGACGGACTCGCCATCAACCAAGAGATCTGGCGGATCGCAACGCCAATCAAAGCGGATCTCGAGATCACGGACGAGCTTCGCAACGCGCTCGCCATCGGCAGGATCGATACCAAGTTCGAGCGCCCGCAGCGCAGCCGCGCGATACATCGCACCGGTATCGAGGAACTCAAGCCCGAGCCGCCGCGCGAGACGATGCGCCACCGTCGACTTACCCGTCCCTGCGGGCCCGTCGATCGTGACGATGAACTCGGCAGTCGCAGCCACGACGCTCACTCACTCCTCCTCTTCGACGAGTTCTGCATCTTCGTCGAGTTCCGGTTCCATCGTTGCCGCTTCAAGGACGCGACGCGCCATGTCGAGCTCCGCGACGATGTCGACAGAGGACTTCTTCGCACTCTTCTTGCTCTTCTTGGCATCGGCCGACTTGCCGTCTGCGTCGTCGCCCATGCCGACGAAGTCGAGCGCAAGCGTATTGCCGTAGCCGACGCTGCGAACGCTTTCGACGCAGACCTCGAGGCTGAAGCCGTCATGGGTGCCGTCCTTTGCAAAACCTCGCACGCTGGCACAAATCGCCGGCGCGTACGGAGCGAGCTTTCGCAACGTTTTCTCGACATCACCAGTCGCGTGTGCATGCGCGAAACTCGGATAGCTGCCGATGCGGAAGCCACCGATCTTTTTGATCAGATCGGTCAGCCTCGTCGGGTCAAACGTCAGCCCCTCATGCGGCGCGAGCAACAAATTGAGTTCGTATCGATCGATGTCTTTCAGAATCGTCTTGACACCGAGCACGGTCGCCTCGAAGGCTGCGTCGGTATCAACCGCGGCCGCGCGGACCGCAATCGAAGGACAACCAAGTCGATTCGCCGCGAGCGCTAACCGCGAGAGACGATCGCGCGACTTCGCAAAGAGCGCACCTCGATCGGTGAAATCGATCGGTGGTTCTTCCGTCAACAGCAACACCGGGCAATGTGCCCGATCTGCTTCATCGCGGAATCGGTCGATCTCGGGAACACCAAACCCCGAAAGCATCGATGCGGGAAGGTTCAACCCGCGAAGTTGGAGGTCGGTGGCCACGAATTGCGGCACAGCGAAGACGGTCGGGCAGCGCGGGTCCTTCTCAGCGATGAGCGGAGCGACCGAACCGGCGGACAGAGTGAGCAGGATCTCAGGTTGCACGACGAAATGGCCTCCAAGATCGACTGCATGGGCGGAAACCGCGATCGCAAGAACCACGATCCATCGGCGCTGCCACGCACTCGACTCAGACGAAGCCAACCCTCCACGAAAGGACTCTCTGACACGCCGCGCGAGGGAACCGCACCCCCGCGCACAGCCGCCCCGCGACCGGAGCCTGAGTCTACCACGAGCCCAAGATTGCAGCGTGATTGCTGAGGATCGCTTGACCGAACCAGTGACGGCTCACGCGCGAGCGACTGCAAAGATGAGTACGCGGCGACGAGACGGGCGACGGACGCGATGAAAGCCCAGTGAAGAGGCCCAGTGAAGAGGCCCAGTGAAGAGGCATCGTGAAAAGGCACCGTGAAAGGAAGTGCAGCGAGAGAAAGCACTATGAAAAGAACGCGCCGGCGTGCACGAAGGCGTCGGCGCATTCCAGAGGGAGAAAGTCTTGAGGGAGAACGTCTTTCGAAAGTCGGATCGGCCTCGCGCTAGGCGCACCGCCAACTCTCGTTTGGAACGATAACTTCGACGCCGCTCCGCCGCAATCGCGGCCTGAACCATTTCTTCGCAATTCTCGCCCCGCCGCGCGACGCTACCATCCGCCCCTCCTCGGGGAGCCCTCTGGCACTCCGTTCCGATTCACTCTCACTCCCCAACGTCCCGTTCGAGATCCAGCATGCCGACTCCCGCCGATTGCCGCGTTTCCGAAACCCACGAATGGTTCCGCATCGAAGGTTCGACCGTGACGGTCGGCATCACGCAGCATGCGGCGGACGCATTGAACGACGTGACCTACGTTGCAATGAAGGCAGTTGGCACGGCGGTCGGCGCAGGTGCGTCGGTCGGCGAAGTGGAGAGCGTCAAGACCGCGAGCGAGATCTACACCGCTGCGGCCGGCAAGATCGTTGCGGTGAACGACGCGGTTGCCAAAGACCCCTCGCTCGTCAACAGCGATCCCTACGGCAACGGCTGGTTGGTCAAGCTCGAAGTCGCTGACCTCTCGGCGATCAACGCGCTGCCGAACGGCCCAGCGTACGACGCGAAGCACGCGCACTGATTGTGCGGCTCGTCACGAAAGCCAGAATCTAGCAACGCTGGATTCGCGAAAGCCGGAATCACGAAAGCCGGATTATGGAAGCCGCACGGCCAAGCATTTCCTGTCGCGGTGTCACCAAGACCTACGACCTCTCCAAGCGACGGGTCGAGGCGCTTCGTGGTGTCGATCTCGAAATCGCGGG
>JBJOHQ010000377.1:0-4869 GCA_046047595.1 Planctomycetota bacterium
CGAAGGCGGTCCTCGCCGCGATGGAGCGCATCCACAAGGCCGGCGGAACGATCGATCGCGCGACGGTGCTCGCTGAAGTCGGCAAGACCAAGGACTTCCAAGGCGCGCTCGGCACGTGGAGCTTCGACGAGAACGGCGACACCACCAACCGCACGTTCAGCGTGAACACCGTGAAGAACGGCGAGTTCACGACGGTCAAGGTTGTCCAGTGAGTGATCGTCGCGCGCGCGGCTCGATGCAGCCGAGCGCGGGATTTTTCGCGGGGTTTCTCGCGGGCGTTCCAGCACGTTTCGTGCGATTGCGCGTTCCAAAGATTGTCATGAGTTGTGAGGTTCGTCGCGGATGACTGAGACCGAAGTTTTCCTTCAGCAAGTCATCTACGGTCTGTCGAACGGCATGATCATCGCCCTCGTGGCGCTTGGCTACACGATGGTGTACGGCATCGTGGAGTTGATCAACTTCGCGCACGGTGATGTCTTTACGCTTGGCGGCTTTCTCGCGCTGACCGCTGTCGGCGCGCTCGGCGCCGCGGCGATTCTCGATCCGAACACACTCGGCGACAGTTCGCATTGGCTGTTGCTCGTTGGTCTCGTGGTGACGGCAGGGCTCTTCTGCGGTTTCCTCAACGTCGCGATCGACAAGGTTGTCTACAAGCCGCTGCGTCGCGCGCCGAAACTCACGCAACTCGTGGCCGCGATCGGCGTCAGTTTCATCCTCGTCAACATCGCGCTCTTCTGGGGCGGCGCGCCGATGGAAGTCTTCGGCGGCGGCAACGCGGCGGCGGCGAGCAAGGACTTCCCCGAAATTCTCGAAGGTTCGAATCTCCTCGGTGAGGATTCCAACGTCGTCTTGCGACTCGAAGATCTTGCAATCTTCGTCATCACGATTCCGCTGATGATCGGTCTGACGCTCTTCGTGAACCGCACGCGACTCGGCCGCGGCATGCGCGCGACGGCGCAGAATCCGATTGCCGCGCGATTGATGGGTATCAACACCGATCGCGTCATCGCGGCGACCTTCCTCATCGGTGGGTTCCTCGGCGGCGCGGCGAGCGTGATGTGGGCGATCTACAACAACACGATCTCGTTCCAGATGGGTTTCCGCGCTGGTATGGATGCGTTCACCGCGGCCGTGCTTGGTGGGATCGGTAGCCTTCCCGGCGCGATGATCGGTGGCGTCTTGATCGGCCTGATTCGAGCGATGAGCGATCAGTACATCGAAACGCGTTGGACGAACGTGGTCGTCTTCGGCGTCTTGATTCTCATTCTTGTCTTCCGTCCAAGCGGATTGCTCGGACTCAAGCAACGGGAGAAGGTCTGATGGCCGAGCGCCGATTCAGCTTCTTCACGCGCGGGCAGTGCATCGTGCTGGCGTTGCTGGCCCTAACGCCGTTGCTTGACCTCGCGTTCCCATCGATTCAACTCAGCGGTCCAATGCGGACGGTGGTCGTGTACGCGATCCTCGCGCTTGGCCTCAACGTGGTGGTTGGTTGGACGGGGCTCTTGAACCTCGGCATCGCGGCGTTCATGGCGATCGGCGCGTATGCGTTCGGCATTCTCACCGCAGAGATCTATCCCTTCCAAGTTGGCTTCTGGTGGGCGCTGTTACTCTCTGGCGCGATCGGCGCGTTCGCAGGTTGGCTGCTTGGCGCTCCGACGCTTCGTCTGCGCGGCGACTACCTCGCGATTGTCACCCTCGGCTTCGGCGAGATCGTGCAAGACGGCCTGAAGAACCTGCAAACGATTACGAAGGGAACCGAAGGCATCAATCCGCTTCCGAAGCCAACAGTGCCCTTCGGCGCGGCGATTCAAAGTGGGCTTGAGATTGTTGGTCTCGCCACAGCTCCCGCAGCGAGCAAAGCAGCCGAGGTAGCAGCCGCAGGTTCATCGAACTGGTTTGAGATCTCGAGCGAAACGCCCGCGCGTTGGTTCTATCTCTATCTCATCTTGCTTGCCGCGGTGATTTTCTTCTGCCGCAATCTCGAGTTCAGCCGCCTTGGTCGACAGTGGTTTGCCGTTCGTGAAGATGAACTCGCCGCGCGCTGCATGGCGATCGAACCGGACAAGGCGAAGTTGAAGGCGTTTGCAGCGGGGGCCGCACTCGCGGCGATCGCGGGCGCGCTGTTCGCAAGCCACCTCGCTTCAACGGGCGAACCCGCGAACTACGACTTCCAAGTGTCGATTCTCGCGCTCTGCATCGTGATTGTCGGCGGCATCGGCTCGATCACGGGCGTCGTGCTCGGCGCGATCGTGATGGTTGGCCTGAGCAACGTGGTGCTCCCCGCGCTTACGCAAGCGATGCAGCGCGCTGGAATCGGTTCGACGGAGAACGTGCTCTCGTCGCCCGACAACTACAAGTACCTCATCTTCGGCCTCGCGCTCGTCTTGATGATGCGCTTCCGCCCTGACGGCATCGTGCACACACGAAAGGCGGTGAAGAAGTGAGCGCCGCTTCTGCCACAGCCACCGCGACATCTGCCGCACCGTCGTTGATTTCGGTCCAAAGCGTCACCATGCGCTTCGGCGGGTTGACCGCCGTGAAGGATGTCTCGGTCGAGGTGAAGAGCGGCTCGATCACCGCAGTCATCGGGCCGAACGGTGCAGGAAAGACGACGCTCTTCAACGCGATCACAGGCGTCTATGAACCAACCGAAGGCCGCGTCCTCGTTTCGGGGCGCGATCCGCAGCGCGCTTGGACGCCGCGCGTGATGTTCGGCGTTGGCGCGACGGCACTTTCAACGGCCGTCTTCCTCGCGGTCCTCGTGCGTGTCGAAACACTCTGGCAAAGTGCGATCATCGACAACTACGTCTTTCAGCAGCCATTTCCGTGGATGAAGGCGATCGCTGATTTCTTCAGCACGTTCTTTGGTGGCGGCTTCTTCGGGACGTGGCTGCCGCTCCTTGTCGGCGCGCTTCTTGGCGGTGCGGGGCGATTCGTCATTTGGTCGCGCACACGTCGCACGCCGGATGTGATCGCGAGCGCCGGCGTGGCGCGCACGTTCCAAAACATCCGACTCTTCCCAGAGCTTTCGCTTGTTGAAAATGTGGTCGTCGGTATGGATCGGCGGCTCTCAACGGGATTCCTCGGCGCGCTCTTCGCGCTGCCTTCGGCGCTGCGTGAACGCGCCAAAGCGCGTGAAGATGCGATTGGTCTGCTGACCTTCGTCGGTCTCGCCGATCGCGCCGAAACGGCGGCCGCGAATTTGCCGTACGGACATCAGCGTCGACTTGAGATTGCACGCGCGCTTGCGTCAAAGCCAGCGGTCATTCTGCTCGATGAGCCCGCAGCGGGTATGAACCCGACGGAGACGGTCGATCTCATGCGTCTGATTCGCGCGATTCGCGAAGCAGGCACGACGGTTGTTCTCATCGAACACCACATGCGCGTCGTGATGGGTATCTCCGATCGCATTCACGTGCTCCAGTACGGTGAGAAAATCGCAGAGGGTACTCCTGAGGAAATCCGCAACGATCCTCGCTGCATCGAGGCGTATCTCGGTAAGGAGGAACTCGGATGAGTTCGGGTGCGCCGCTCTTAGAAATCAAAGGAATCGTCGCGGGCTACGGCTCGGTCGAAGTGTTGCACGAAGTTTCGCTTGAAGTACGCGAAGGCGAAATCGTCACGCTGATCGGCGGCAACGGCGCGGGGAAATCGACGACATTGATGTGTGCGTCGGGCGTGGTGCCACTGCGTGCAGGTGAAATTGTGTTTGCCGGTGAGCGCATCGCGCAGGTGGGCGGGGGTGTTCGCGCGGACCTGCTCGTGCCACGCGGACTCGTGCAGGTTCCTGAAGGTCGCCGCATCTTCCCGCGCATGACCGTCCTTGAGAATCTCATGATGGGCGCGTACACCCGTAACGATCCAGCGGGTGTACAGAAGGATCTCGCGCACGTCTACGAACTCTTCGACATCCTCAAGAAGCGCTCGTCGCAACTCGGCGGCACGCTCTCGGGCGGTGAACAGCAGATGCTCGCGATCGGCCGCGCGATTCTTTCGAAGCCGCGACTCTTGATGATGGACGAGCCATCGATGGGTATCGCGCCGCTGCTCGTTGCGCGCATCTTTGAAGCGGTGAAAGAACTCAATCGCGGCGGCTTGACGATCTTGCTCGTCGAACAAAACGCGCGCGCCGCCTTGCGTTTGGCGCACCGCGGCTACGTCCTTGAAACCGGCAGCATCACGCTCTCGGACGATGCGCAGAAGCTCCTCGTCGATCCGCGCGTGCTCGCGTCGTATCTCGGCGAATGAGTGCGCACGAATAAGCACGAGTGCGCACGAACAAGCACGAATAAGCACGAACCCGCAGATTGCAGCCGTTCGCGTTCGTCCCGCGAGGGCGATCCGCTAGGATGAGCCCATGCGTGATTTCCGCCTCTCTGAAACGCTTGAGCGACGTGCGCTCGGCTCCTATCAACTCCCTCTTGGAGTTGCGGAGACGAGTTTGAAGGAGCCCGTCCAGGGCTACACCACGCGCTTTCAGGAGGGAACCGAAGAGGAGCCGGACACCTACGTCTTTCACGCGGTTGTGAGCCATGAACGCCTTCGCCCACTTGTCGATGCGGCGTTCAACCTCCTGCCGAAGGAAGTGACGCCAGTCGTTGAGATCGGTTCGCGCGATGCCTACCGCACGATCGACACGTATTTGGGCGAAGAGCCCATGCCGCTCGTTGAGTTTCTCCGCACGTGGTACGAGTACGAAGAGATCTTGCTGGAAGATGTCAGCATTGGCGTGGGCGCCAACGCAGAGGACCCCTGGGTCGACATTTTTGTCGACAGCTGGAAGGGGTTGCTGATCTCGGTGCCGGTTGAAATGCGCGAAACCGTCGAGAGCATGCTTGCCGAACACGGTTTGCAGGAAGTTTCGGCGAC
>JBJOHQ010000378.1:0-6746 GCA_046047595.1 Planctomycetota bacterium
GACCTCCCGATTTCGATTGTGGAAGCAACGCTCGGCGCGTCGGTTGATGCGCCGCTGCCGGCAGGCGGCACGGTGACGCTGAAGATTCCAGCAGGCACGGCAAGCGGGAAGAAGATTCGTATTCCGGGCCGCGGGTTTCCGGCGTCGAACGGGCGGCCGGCAGGCGATCTCTACGTGGTTGTGCAGATCGTTCCGCCGAAAGAGCCCAACGCGCTCACGACGCAGTTGCTCGCGGAAGTCGGACGCGCGATTGAGAATCCGCGCGCGCGGGCGCCGTGGAATAAGGCTTAATCCGAACGGTGCACGGCACGTGCCACCCAGTGCCACGTACTGAGCGGCACGTGCCAGGCACCGCGTTATGCACGAGCCAATTCCATGACGTCGCAGAACTTCCGTGAGGTCTGGATGGTGCACGGCACGTGCCAGGCAGTGCCAGGCACTGCATGGCACGTGCCGTGCACCGTTGGGTTTGCAACGTCGGGTTTACTTTGGCCGCGTCAATCGGTCCGCCTCGCTCGTGAGAGTCGGAACGAGATCCAGCACACAGGCCGTGAAATCACGCTTCTCCACAGGCGTCGCTTCATAGACCGCGAGCGCGTCCGCGACGGCAGGCACCCACAGAAAGCCCTGCCGAACCTCGGCTTTCTTCGCCATCGCTTCTCCCTTCTCCCCCGCTCGCGCGCGGAAGTAGCGCACAACGCATGCTCGCACGACCGTTTCGTAACAGACTATGCGAGCCGTGCCGTACGCCTGTGCGCGCATCCGCGATTCATCGAGCATGAGCAGCCGCTGCGAGGCAGGCTCGAGCGCAGCCCACGAGCGATCAATCTCAGCGTTGACATACGAATGACACAGCTCATGCACGATCAATCCCTCGAGTGCTCCCTGCGGCCAAGTCGGTAAGCCCTGCGCCGCGTCCCATTGCCAACAACCAATCACAGGCGTGATTTCTTCAATCAAACCCGAGGGCTTGTCTGCCGATTGCTGGTTCATCCGTGCGCCAACGCCATAGTTGTGCGGCCCATTGAGAAGCCCAAGCCTGACCTCAAACACGGCGGTTTCACGAGCGCCGAAAAACTCATCACACCACGCGCGGAGTTTCGCTCCATCGAACGCTCGCGCAAGCCGCTCGCGCGCCTTCTCTTCATAGGTGCGCTGTGCATTCAAAAACTCAACGACGCCCGCTGTCTCCACGAAGTCGCGAAGCGCTGCGAGGAACTCTCGCGTCTCCGCAAGCGTCCAACGTGCGTCGAGTCGCTCAGGTTGATTTGAAAAGTCCACACGCTCTTGCAATTCGGGCAGCGGACCGACGTGACACGCAAGCGACATGGGCGCGTCGTAGCTCACGCCCGATTTCGCACGCATGCGGCGAAAGAGCTCAACCACCGGATGATCGCGAAATTGGCTGAAATGGCGGTCGACCGCATCCGAATACGGAGACTTCGTGCGTCGATCGGTGTACTCGCCTGCACCCGCGAGTCTCGCCACGATCGAAAGGAGCGTGACGCGGTCATCGACCACAACTGCGATCGAAGGGAGCGTGCTTGTTGCGCCCGATGCATCGCTCGTCGGCGCGCTGTCGTCGCGGAGAACGCGATTCGGTTGCGGTTGATCCGTTGTCGTGCTGCTCAATGCAACATCGTCGACATCAAGCGCTGCGCGCCATTCCACTCGAGGCGCAGTTTCAAACGCAAAGACGACCTGACCCACAAACAACGGCATCACGAATACCGCAAGAACATGCAGTACGAAGTTCAACCGCAACGACAGCTCTTTCATAGAAGTTCTTTCGTCGAAGACTTTGCGCATACGCGCGTCTCGCTGCGCGCAACTGAGGGAAAAGCACTTCTCGTACAGCCTCGCTCGATATCTCATCAAGCAACCGCATTCACTTGCGCCCGTATCGGCGAATCGCGTCAAGCACTTGGCCGTGCACAACAAACGGGCGCCGCACCATCTCCCAATATGCATCGAATGTGCTGCGACCCGCCGTCGCAAACCCGATCGTACCGAGCCCAAAGAGCCGCTCGCGCAAACTCTGTACGACGACCGTGTTCTGAATCCGCACGAGTGGTGCTTCGTAGAGCGCCGTTCGCAAAATGCCGCGTCGCGCAATGACACGCCGATCCGTGAGCACAAAAATGTGCATCGACCAATCAAGCCACGCCCACGCGAGTCGCGCGGCTGCAACGGTGACGCCGACCGAAATTCCCGCCGCTTCACTCCAATTCGACCACGCGTACGTTGAGGCCCACGCGAGCGTCGCCGCGATGATCGCACTCGCGCCGAGCGTTCCAAGCGATGAGAGCGGGATGTACAAGAGACTCGGCCGCAACACGAGAATGACGATTTCATCGGGCGAAAGTGCACTTTGAACCGCCGCCGGCACGAGCGGTGCCTGCACCGCGGGAGTCGCCGTCGCCGACTGCGCGGTCGAGTTCGGCGTGCGCGTCACCGCGCCTCCCGACGAAGCGTGCCGACATACGGCAGATTGCGATAGAGATCGTCGTAATCGAGGCCGTATCCCACGACGAACTCGTCACCGATATCGAAACCGACATACTCACACGGCGTCGAAAGCGCACTCTCGATCTTCTTTCGAAGCAACACGCACGCGCGCACGCTTGCCGCGCCGCGCGATTCAAACTCGCTTCGCAAGAGTCGCAGCGTTCCGCCAGAGTCGAGAATGTCGTCGACGATCAACACGTGATGACCTTCGAGATGCTTCGGTAGCGCGCCGACAATCGCGCTGCCGCGCGTCGCAGTCGCTTTGCCGCCGTAACTCGACACCGTTGTGAGTTGAATGCGCATGCGTCGCTGCGGCAATGCGCGCACCAAATCTGCGGCAAAAAGCAGACTTCCCGTCATCACAGGCACAACGGTCAATCGGCCGTCGGCGTGTGCATAGTCTTCGCCAAGCGTCTGCGCGAGTGCTCGCACGCGTTCAGCAATCGCCGCGGCGGGTACGAGCACGCGCTCAATGTCGTCGTGGAGCCGCGCATGTGCGCCCGTTGCAGCGTCATGCAATCCTGCGTCGTGCGCGCTGCCAACTGCGTGTCGATTGGTCGATCCCATCGAAGAAACCTCGCAGAACGTGAGAAACACAGCCAACACGATTGCCCGCGCGGCGCACCTTGCCACGCGCCATCACGCGACTTCATCCTTGCAACTTTTTCAGAATCGCTTCGTTCACACTCTTCGCATCAACCTTGCCGCCCGAGAGTTTCATCACCGAGCCGACGATGCGGCCAATCGCAGCCATCTTGCCGGAGCGCACGTCGTTGGCAGCGGCCTCGTTCGCGGCGATTGCAGCATCGACCCACGCGTTGAGTTGACCTTCGTCGCGCACGACGACGAGGCCAAGTTTCTCGGCGATTGCTTTCACGTCGAGGCCACCAGCAGAAGCTCCGCTCTCTGCGAGCAATCCACCGATCAGTGGATCGACCGCTTGCGGCCCAATCGCACCCGCTTCACGCAGCGCAAGAATCGATGCAACTTGCGTCGCACCCATGCCGAGCGCTTCGAGTTCATGCAATGCGATGCCGCGCTCGTTTGCGTGCTTCGCAATCGTGTTGAGAAGCAACTTGCCCGTTGCGTAGCCAGCATCCTTTGCACTCTTCGCGCCACCGGACTTTTCAAGCGCCGCAACGCAACGCTCAAAGTAGAAGCATGTGTCGCGCTCCGACACAATGTTGAGCGCGTCGATCTCGCTCAACCCGTAGGACGCGACGTATCGCGCGCGGCGCGCGAGTGGCAGTTCCGGAACGCGCGTCGAAACTTCGGCAAGCCATGCGTCGCTCACTTCGACCGGCACAAGATCTGGCTCAGGGAAATAGCGGTAATCGTGCGCGTCTTCTTTCTCACGCTGCAAAAGCGTTCGCAGGTTGACGTCATCCCAACCGCGCGTTGACTTCATACCACGGCCCATTTCGCGGCCAGTTTCGCGCCACTCTTCGATCTGTCGCTTCGCTTCAAATTCAATCGCGCCTTTGACCGCGCGGAAGCTGTTGAGATTCTTCACTTCGACAACTGGCGTCTTCACCGTCACGCCGCCTTCAAGCTCGAGAATCATGTTGATGTTCGGCTCGAAGCGCATATGGCCCTTCTGCATGATGCCTTCGGTCACGCCGAGGAATCGACAGATGTTGCGCAGTTCTTCGGCGAAGGTCACAACATCCTCAGCGCAATCAAAGTCGGGCGCGGTGACCACTTCAAGAAGCGGCGTGCCCGCGCGATTCAAGTCAACGAGCGAGCCTGCGTAGTGATGACCGCCAGGCAACTCATGGCCAAGTTTCCCCGTGTCTTCTTCGAGGTGTGCGCGGATGATTCCAATCGCGCGCGTACCGCCGGCCGCAACAGGAATCACCACGCTGCCGTCGTGACAAAGCGGCAAGTCGTATTGCGAAATCTGGTAGCCCTTCGGAAGATCGGGGTAGTAGTAATTCTTGCGATCCCACTTGGAGTAGCGCGCGATCGAGCAGCCGAGCGCAAGGCCCACCATCATCGACATCTCGACGGCGGCTTTATTCATCACGGGAAGCGCGCCGGGCAGCGCGCACACCACAGGATCGATGAGCGTGTTCGGATCTTCATCGAAGTGCGACGGATGCGCCGCGTTCGGCACGCGCGTGAACATCTTGGTGCGCGTCGCGAGTTCGATGTGAATCTCAAGCCCGACTTTGAGTTGGGCGGAGAGAATCTTTGCGGTCTTCGGATCGACAGTGGTCGCCGTGGATTGGGACATAGAGCGAGATAGTAGTGGCGAAACCCGTCATAATGCGCGCATGACCGCCCCGCTTCTCGTTGCAACTGTCGCGCTCGCCGCCGCAGAACTCTCGCCCAAAGTGCCATTTGCAAAACCTGACGCGGCGTTGGTCGCGGTCCTTTCGGGTGTCGAACAACCGTGCGAACTTGTCTTACTTGATCGCGACGCGAAGGAACTCGCGCGCGCCACGGCAAACTCGGGCGAAATCGATCTTGCAGCCCTTTTCCCTGCGATTCGCTCGGTCGAACGCGCGGTTCGCGTGCAAACAATCGTCGGCGGTACACCTGAAGGCGCACCGCTCATCGTCGTGCCGCTCATTTCGCGGCCAACGATTCGCACCGCGCAAGACACACGCCCGGACGGCACCACGAAGTACACGCGCGTGATGGGTTGGGGCGATCGACCGATCGACCCGACCGACGAGCGTCAAGCGCAACTCGCGAAGACGTGGACCAAGGGCGATCCCACCCCGCCTTCCGGATTTCGCCTCGAACGCGATCGCGACGTCGTTTTCGAAACAACCGCAGGACGCCTGCGATTCGCGATGTGCCCAGACGAAGCGCCCAACACCGCGCGCAATTTCGTCGACCTCGCCGCGAGTGGTTTTTACGACGGAACGATCGTGCATCGCATCGTGCCCGCTGATCGCAACGGCCTTCCGTTTGTCATTCAAGGCGGCGATCCAACGGGCACTGGCGACGGCGGACCTGGCTACGACATCGCACTCGAACCATCACGTCTTCCGCATGATTTCGGCGTGATTTCGATGGCGCGCAACGACTGGCCCGACAGTGCCGGAAGTCAGTGGTTTATCTGCCTCGGGCGCGCTGCGACCGCGCGACTCGACGGGCAATACTGCGCATTCGGATACGCCGTCGAAGGCGCCGACGCAATTCTCAAAACCGCCGCAGGTGAACTCGCGGATCCAGCAACAGGACGTCCGAAATCGCCGGAAACAGTGACGCGCGCGTTTGTCATCGATGCGCCCGCATGGACTCCCGGGAAAGGCCGCCCCGATGCTCGCGTCGAGATTCCTGCGCCGCAGCCGAAGCCTGTCGAGAGCGATCGATGAACGAGCGGCCGATGAACGAGCGACCAATGAACGAGCGACCAATCGACAAGACGCGTGTTTCAAGTGCCGGATCGGGCGCGAGTTTTCCCACCGAATCCAGCGCTCATGCGAGCGCTACTCGGGGTGAACTTTGGAATCGCGGGTTCATTTCGCTCCTCTTCACGCAGTTCTTCGAAGCCGCGAGTGACAACATCATCAAAGGTGTCTTGACTTTCGCCGTCGCCGTCGGCGCGCCTTGGGAAACGGTGTTTGGGAAAGGCGGAAACGGCCTCGTCGGCGTGGCATTCACGGTGCCGTTTATCTTGCTCTCCGCGTTCGGCGGTCGCATTGCGGATCGCTCGTCGAAGTCGCGCATCACGATCATTCTGAAATCGATTTCGCTCGCGGTCGCAGCGCTCACGGCGTTCGAATTCGCGCGCGGCTCCGCGTGGGGCGCACTCGCGGCGCTCGTCGCGTTTGCGATTGTCAGCGCGTTCTTCGGCCCGGTGAAATACGGCATGATTGCCGAGCTCGTCGCGCCCTCGAAGCTCGCGCGTGCGAACGGCATCGTGAATATGGCGACGAACGTCGCGGTGATTTGCGGCTTGCTTGTCGCGGGTGTCGTGGCGTTTGAGTGGAAGTCGGGATTCGTTGATGGCGTGCCAACCGGCATCAGCGCGTGGCTTCCTGGAATCGCGATGGCGATCGCGGTGGTGCTTGGCTTTCTCACCTGTCTGACGCTGCCGAAACTCAAGCCGCAGAATCCGAATCTCCCCGTCGATCTCAACCCGTTCTCGACCTACATCTCAACGCTTCGCTTCATGGCGCAAGGACCACTCCTCGCCGTCGCTGCGGCGTGGACGTTTTTCTACTTCGTTGCTGCCGTCGTCTTGAGCATCCTCCCCGACTACTCCGCGTTCCTGCGCGTGA
>JBJOHQ010000379.1:0-9743 GCA_046047595.1 Planctomycetota bacterium
CGAATGTAGCAATGGATCCTCGGCCTGGCAATCGAAGTTTCAGAAAGTCTTGAAAGTACTGGAAAGCGTGGCGGGAGCGTCCGGCAACTCGCCGATTGTCGTGCAACATCGGGGCGCTCCATCAGAGCGCGACATCGTGGCACTGTCTCGTGGCACTGTCTTGTGGCACTGTCTCGTGGCGATGTCTCGTGGCGATGTCCCATCGCGACATCTGAACGCAACGCGGCGCAAGGGCAAAAAGAAGTTCGGGCAACCCGAGGGTCGCCCGAAATTCTTCTCTGCTGTTGCGGAAACTCAGTTGAACGCAGGCGTCTCTGGACTTTCCGGAGTCACCACGCGCATGCCGACTGCAGTTGCCGTAGGAACCGACGTTACGCCGTTCGTCGAGCGAACGACCACTTGGTAGTCGTACTCAACACCCGCGAGAACGCCCGAGTCGAAGTACCGCGTGTTCGCTTGGGTACGGATCGTTCGGAAGGGCTCCTTCGTGCCAGTCTGGCGACGCTGGATCTGATAGGTGATGGTGCTCGAGGCGCCAGCTGGCGCCGTCCACTCGACTGCGATGTAACCAGCGAACGTGGTCGACGCGGTCAGGCCCGTGGCTGGAGGAACGACCAACATGCCGACGTTTGGAAGGCCGCGCTGCGAGGAGAGCGCAACGGTGGGCGTCGCGACAATTCCGGTCGGTGCCGAGTTCCAGAGGCCGGTGATGGCATAGTCGTAGACCTGCCCAGGAACGATGCGCGTCAGCGCGTCGGGGTTCGAGGTGGAGTCTTCGTAGGTGAGGACCGTCGACGCGAGTGGCGTTGGTGTGAGATCAACCCACGCGTTTGCCGAGTAATCACCCGAACGCTTGCGGAAGACCTTAAAGCCGTCGACAAGCCAATCGGTTGGCGAGTTCCAATTGATGACGACCTTGTCTGCGAACTCCGCATCGCTCGCAGAGACGATCGCGGGAGCCGAGAGCTTGCAGCCGGAGATTGCTGGGCTATAGCCGCTCAAGCCAAACGATGCGTTGAACGAGCGGATTCGGTACTGATACATCACCTGAGAAATCGCCGAGGCATCGTCGTAGTAGTTGTTGCCAACGAGGACGGTCGCAAGCGGGTAGAACGGGGCCGTTGGATCGGTCGTGATGACACGGCGTTCAACGTACGACTGGATTGCGCCCGGAGCGGTCGCGAACGTGAGCAGGACGCGGTCTGGAAGCGGAGTCGTTGGCGGCGTGGTGAGCGTCGCTGGAACCGCGGGGATCGCCGTGGAATCCCACGTCGAGGTTTGGCCGGTTGCACTCATGTTCGGTGGGCCGAATGCCGCTGAGCCGACGTCATATAGCAACGTCGAGAGAGTCGTACCAGTCAGGCCGCCAATCGCATATTGGTAAGAGAGGCCCGCGCTGAGTGGCTCGTTCGCTGGAAGCGCTGCACCAAAGTCATTGAAGAAGCGCTGGGTTGGAGACCCGGGAACGACCTGAGCCGCCGCCGCAGTGACCGTGGTCACGGTGATCCAAGGCTGCTGGCCCATGGGCACCCCGTAGATGCGCTTTCGAAAGATGGTGTAACTCGTGGGCTGGGTCGTTGGAACGGTCCAAACGAGTTGAACACCGCGGAGTGCCTGGCCTGCTGGAACGGGAATCGTCGGATTCACGATCAGGGGATCGTTGTCGCTCGCGGTGAAAGCGGTCGGCGCGGGCGTTTGAGCCTGCGCGGAACGCTCAAGCGCAGGGCTCACAAAACCAAACGCCACAAGCGCAGCAACGAGGAGAGAACCGATGGGGAGCTTCGAAAGAGTCATGCGTATCTCTGCAGTCGGAGGGAAGCCGTCCGGCGGATTGAAGTTTTGAAATCACACGTTCAGGCTGTGAGCGACTCAGGTATCACTCGAGAGGAGAGTCGTCACCGAGAACTGTCGCGAGGTGTCCCAGCCGGGTGCCTCGAGACAGTCCACGCGGGTCATCAGAAGTATCACGGGAGCGGATTGAACGGCTGGTTGTAGCGAACCTCGATCAGATCGTGCCACACTTGGTGGCGGCCGACTGCACCGAGTCCAACGGTCCAGACGCGAGCTTCGATCTCGTTGGTTCCCGACTTGATGTACGGGCTGTAGTTTCCGAGATCAGGAAGGTCGAAGCCGTACAGGTTTGGCACGGCATTGATGAAGTCCACACCGAGCAACTCGTAGCGACCGGTGTCGAAGTTCTTCACAAAGAGGCCCATGAGGACGAAGTTGCGGGTCGCGCGAGAAACTGCGCTCACGCCGATGTTCTCAACTTCTTCGGTGGGTGAGAGGAGATCGACTTCGACAGTCGCCTGCACGTCGGTGGTAAGACCGGTCGAGAGATACGTCAGTCCGGCGACCGTCTGACCAGCATCGCGGCGCTGCGCGACGAGACGCAGGTAGTTCTGATCAAGCGCGCGAATCTGGAAGTTGTTCCACGCGTAGCCGATCAGCTGGCTGCCGGTGTGGACAATCATGTTGGTCTGATTGCCGTCCCAGAAATCGGTGGTGAGGATCGATGGCCCCAACGCTGCGAGGTTCGGGTAACCGCCGATCTGTCCCGCGGGCACTGGGCACTGATCGAAGTTGTTGCCGAAACGCATGAGGTCTCGCACTTGCGCTGGTGCGAGTGGGAGACCGTAGAACTGCTTCGCCGCACCCTGGATGTTCGCAGCGACAGCAGCGATCATCGCGGCGGCGGAGGAGGTGCCACCGAAGTTCTGGGTGTACTCGCGGAGACGGTTGATCTGGAGGTTGCCGGGGCCGTTCGTTGGAGGAGCACCGTTGGTGCCGATCCAGAGACGAACTTCCGCGTCTGGCGCGACGCTGATATTTGGGAACACCGACGAACCGGTTGTCATCACGTCGCGACCCCAGCCCATGACGTGGACGATCTCGTCCTGCGAATCGGGCTCGTCGGACGTGAAGTTCGAGGAGAGGACGCGCGCTGGTTCAATCACAACGCTATTGAGGTTCGATTCGCAACCGATGAGGGCATCGATTTCAGCGAGGCGGCCACCGCCAGCAAGCGTGCCCTCGACCAAGTTGCCCGGGGTGCATGCGCCGACGATCGTGACATCTGGCGCGATACCAGCACCTTCGATCGCAGAGCTGCTGTTTCCTGCGGAGAGGACTGGCATGATGCCGAGGCCCGTCGCGAGTGCGAGGATCTGGGAGAACGCTGGGTCTGCAGTCAGCGGTTGGAATTGCTGAACCGACGGAGCGCCAGCCGCGAGGCCCCATGGCAAGCAGATGATGTCGCCGCCATCGAGTTCTTCGAGCGCCTTGAGCACCGCAGTCTGACCGCGGTAACCCTCTTCCACACTCACGGAGGGGTAGAAGTAGGTTTGCGCGCCGTGCGCCATACCCGTGATGCCGAATCCGTTGTCGGCCGCCGCGATCACGCCAAGCACGTTGGTGCCGTGCGAAACGTTGAGCGTGACGTCATTGGTGAGAATCTGTGTTGGGCCTTCCTCGAGGATGACCTGTGGGGTCGCGAGGAGCGGGCCAGCCCATGGTTGAGCTGCGTCGGATGCTGGACCTGAGAGGATGAACTCCTCGTGGCCGATGAACGCCGCAGTGTCAACAACCGCGATGTTCACGCCGTTGCCGTTCACGAATGGATTCGCGCCCGGGACGCCGCCTTGATAGTTCTCCCACATGAAGTTCTGGAAGAGATTCAGGTCTTCGAGACCGAATCCGTTTCCGGTGTAGCCGAGCAGGCCGTTGAAGTTCGCCACGAGGCTTGCACCAGACCAGACCTTGCCGGGGACGCCAGCGATTGGAACGAGGTTCGCTGCGCGGTTGCGCGATTGGCGATAGAACTGGAAGCCTTGGACGCCCGACTGGGTGACTTGTGGAGTGAAGTCTGGCGTTGGAGCGTCTTGTGGAGTCGTGAGTGCTGTGCAGCTTGGGAACGAGCCCGATGCCGCCGTCGTTGCGCAGGTCAGATCCCACGTGTCGTAGCAGCAACCTGGGTCGAAGCTGCAGACATCGTTGCAGCACACCGGCTGGTTGCAGCCCTTGCCGCCGTGCGGAACGAAGCACTCGCCCGCTTGCAGGCTGTCGAAGAGTTCAAAGAAGACAGGATTGATGTTGCCGAGGCCCGTGGCGCTGTAGAAGCATGGGTCGTATTGGCGAGGCGTGGCTGGCGGCGGAGGATTTCCGTTTGCGCAGATCAGGTTCGCGATGCCGGCGCAGATGTAATCCCAACCTGACTCAACGTCTTCGTTGCAGGTCGGATCGATCTCAGAGACCTGCGCGCAGCAAGTCGCATCTTGGCAACCATAAAGCGCATCCTCACCGCCTGGGTCGGGATTGCACCCCTCGCGATCGATAGGGTTTGCGCCAGGTTGCTGGCTTGGATTGCGCGAGCACTCATCGCTCGGCACATTGCAGTTTTGATTGCTCTCAGGATCGCCGCACTGCTGCGACGACTGACGTCGAACAATCGACACATACTCGACGACGTCGAGTTCATTCACCGCGCGAGCAGCGGCGAAGAAATTCGACTCGCTGACACCTTCGACGATGATCATCGAGGCGAGGTCGGCGGATTCAAAACCAGAGTGTTGACGCGCGCGCTCACGAAGCGCTTCGATGCGTTCTGCTGGAACGTTGATCCACTGACGAACCGTTCCGCCAAACGCGGCGATGGTGTTGATCGCGTCTTCGATGTCTTCACCCGAAGTGCTCACGAGCGCGTGCGCCGAAGTCGGAGCGAAACCGTTGATCGAGAGCGCGGAATTCGCGCGGACGCGCGCGCTGTCGCGGAACTTCACAACGAATGTGCCTGGAAGATCGAGCACTTCCGGCGTGATGCGAGTTCCGCGCAGGAAGGACGGCGTCACCGCATCGACAGGGTCACGCTTGACGCGCGTCTTCCCCGCGTTGAGCGGAGTTGTTGCGGTTGCGAGCGCATCTCGCTCAGTCGTCGGCAGCAACGCGGCATTCGCCGACGAGATCGCTGAGGTCGACGCAGAGAAGAACGAGCCAGCGACGATGGTCGCGAGTGCTACGTTCAGCAACTGCTTCGGGCCGAAGCGAAAGGTCGAACGATTGATAGAGCGTGTGCTCGCGCAAGGAACGTCGGAGGGGAAACTCTGTGACATGTTCGAGTGCAACCTGTCGGGGTGGTCCCTCGCACGACGATCGCAAGTGCAAGTCGTCGAACTGCAGGGCTTATGGAACCGTGTTGGACAAACCTGAAGCCCACCAACACTGATGATGGTGGACTGCATACCGCAACGCTCCGTCGGGGACGACGAGGCGAATGGGCAATATAACAATCTCCGCACGCGGGGGTGTGGCTAAACAGTCGACCTCACAATTCCTGAGAAGGCATGGGAATGGACAGTCGGATCGGGGGTGAGTTGTGGGAGTCGGCCCGCGGTCACTCGTGGGGAAACTCGTGGAGTGCATTGCGGCCAATCGCGGCGAGAATCGCGGCCGCTTGAGACGCGATGAGATGCGAAGAGACGTGATGCGTGCCATGCGGACCCGTCGGCGTGTGAGAGTGGGCTGTTTCGTCGCCCCTAGAGATTTGAGATGCACCGACCGCGGGGGTCGGCCAGAGGGGGCGAACGTTCAAGAGTTCACCTGCGCGGGGCGACTTCCGCCTCGCGGGAGGATTTCCGCTTCGCGGGAGGATTTCCGCTTCATGGGATGACCTCCGCGTCGCGGGGGCGGGGCGGCGGCTCACTCGATGTTCACCGCCAAAATCGCCTGTCAAACTCAGAGCGTTCGCCCGATATCGCGGCGGTAGAACGCGCCATCGAAGTGAATCTTGGCGGCGGCTTCCGAGGCGAGCGCACTCGCGCGCTCCACCGTGTCCGCGAGCGCGGTCACGCCAAGCACACGGCCACCGTTGGTGACGATCTTGCCATTCTTCCGCGTGGTTCCGGCGTGGAAGATCACAATCTCTTCACCGGGCGCATGTTCGGTCGCGCGCGCCTCGTCGAGGCCGGTGATTTCGAGTCCCTTTGGATAACTGCCCGGATAACCCTTCGAGCAGATCACGACGCAGCACGCCGCACGGCGATCGAAGGAGAGTTCGACGTCCGAGAGTTGCCCAGTCGCGGTTGCCCAACAGAGTTCGACGAGGTCACCCTTGAGGCGTGCCATGATCGGCTGCGTTTCGGGGTCCCCAAAGCGCGTGTTGAACTCAAGTACCTTCGGGCCTGCAGGCGTCACCATCAGGCCAGCGTAGAGGACGCCGCGGAAGGGGATGTCCATCCGCTTGAGTGCATCGACCGTTGGCACGAGCACATCGCGTTGCACGATGCGAAGGAGATCGTCGGTTGCTTTCGGAGTCGGGCTGAATGCGCCCATGCCGCCCGTATTCGGTCCGGTGTCGCCTTCGCCGACGCGCTTATGGTCTTGTGCTGGATCGAGAATCCAGAACGATTGCCCATCGCACAACGCAAGCACTGAAACTTCCGGCCCATCGAGTAATTCTTCGATCAGGATCGTGGCACCAGCGTCACCAAAGACTTTGCGCACGAGGCAATCTTCGACCGCGCGTCGTGCTTCAGGAATCGTCTTACAAACAACGACGCCCTTTCCTGCGCACAGTCCGGTTGCCTTGACCACACAACCGTCCACGCGCGTGTCAACGTACGCGAGCGCTTGTTCGGCATCGGTAAAGACGCGCCCGTCGGCGGTCGGAACGCTTGCCGCGCGCATCACTTGTTTCGCGAATGCTTTGTCCCATTCGAGTTGTGCGCCTGCCTTCGATGGCCCGAACACCACACGTCGCGGATGATCGGCGAGTTTCGTCGCGTAATCGGCAGCAAGCGGTGCCTCTGGACCAATCACGACGAGCGAAATGTTCTCACGCTCGCACCAACGCGCCATGCGGAAGGTGTCGTTCGTCGGCTCAGGGCAGACGCGACCGATTTCGGTGAGGCCGGCGTTCGCGTCGGCTTCGACCCACAGCGTGCCGAGTCGCTTGCTCTTCTTGAGCCGCCACGCGAGGGCATGCTCACGCCCGCCCGTTCCAAGAAGGAGCACGTTGACGGTATCGGGGCAGCGGAGTCGGGGTTGGGAACGGCTCATGAAGAAGGATTGGATGAGGATCGGCGGAATCAGGTTCCGCGGAATCAGGTTGGTCGGCGGGGCGGGAACTGTAACGGGCTTTCCTGCTAGATTGCGCCGCTCGGAGCTGCATTACCTCCGGATTGGTGGACGCATCGTCGGACGACGCTCTTCAAACGTGCGTTGACCTTACGTTGGGGCTCGACAGTCTTGACGGCGCGTACCTGATCTCGCCTGTTCTGCCGCCACAGTCCATTTTCCGAACTTGGATCCTTATCCATGCACGCCATGCAAGCCTCTCGCACCATGCCTCGCACCATGCTTCGACGCATTCCTCGCCTCCTCGGTGGCTTCGCTGCCGCAACCGTTCTTGCAACGACGCTCACAGCCTCGTTCGACTCATCCGCGCTCGCACGTGATGATCAGTCGGACATGCTGAACAAGCTCAATGCGCCGTGGGCGCTTGTGAGTGAGCCCTCGAAGAGCGCGACCAAACTCTTCACGGCGTATCTCGACATGACGAAGCCGCCCGTCGAGTTTGGCCCAGAGTTCAATCAGAACGCGATCTGGCCGGGCATGGACGGTTTCGAAGCAGTTGCGAAGTGGGCGGAGGCAAACTCTGGTCTTGGTAAGGCGCTGCTCGAAGTGCAGAACTGCCAAGTGCTTGGTGTGCCCTATGGCACCGATGGCGTCGACAAGAAGTTCGTCGAGCGTGGGCTCGTGGCGGACGTCACGCTCGATGATGGCGTCGTCAAGGCGGAGTTCCCGTACCTCAAGGCGCTCGAAGCGATCAGCACCTACGTCGCTGCTGATATCTACCGCCTCTGCGCGGCAGAGAAGTACGACGATGCGTTCGCGCTCGCGATCGCGCACGCGAAACTCCTTCGTCAAGCCGCGGAAGCGACGATGTACGAAGAGAAGGTCGCATCGATGTTGATGTTGTGCGACGCGCTTTCGCTCCACCGCGACGTGATGTGGACGTACCGCGAGAAGATTCCAGCGGCGCTCTTCCAGAAGATCGCGCTGCGCGAGTATCCGTTCATCAAGCCGCAAGACAACGAGCGTCTCAAGCGACTCGCGATGCCCGAAGGTGATCTCATCATCGGTGAAGCGATTCTCGAGAGCGTGTTCGATTCGAGTGGTCAACCCGACAACGACAAGTTCGCGAAGGTATTCGCCTCGCTTCAATCGGAGAGTGAGCCGCTCACATCGTTCGGCGCTTCGAAGCGCTGGGTGAAGATCGCCGGTGTGCACGGCAGTCTCGAAGCAAGCACCAAGAAGCTCAACGACATCTACGACGATTGGTGGCGTCGTTGGCGCATGCGTCCGTTCGACCCGATGATGTCGTTGTCGACCGAGTATTCGCGCACGAATCCCGTCAAGTACGCGGCAGTGCTTCTTGTCGCAAGCGACATCGACGCGCTGTTTGAGTTGCGTCGCCGCCTCGGCACGGAACTCTGCGGAACCGTGATTTCCGCGGGCCTCTGCGGCTATCGCGCGCAGTACGGCACTTGGCCCGACAAGATCGAAAAGGCGTACGCCCAGTTCATGCCGAAGCGCTTCAACTTCGACGCGTACGACAAGGAGTACGGCTCGTTCGTGTACGACTACCTCGGAAGCTCGAAGCGCGGCATCGAGACCGAAGATGGCCGCGTCGAAGCAACTGGATGCCTTCTGTACGCACGCAACGGCGATGGTGAATCGAACAAGGCCGCGCGACATGCGCCCGGCGGCAAGTCGGATGACTTCGTCGTGTGGCCTGCGCTCCGTGCCATCGCGCGCGGCGAGTGAGATTCGCGGGAAGCATGCGACAAGCATGTGGCAAGCATGTCACGACGACGGGCAGAAACTCGTGCGTCGTTCGGACTTGCGCTGCGTGTCTGATGCAATCGAAGTGAGAAGTTTTGTGGGCGATCCGTCGCCTAACTTGGAGTTGAGATGAGTCACTCAAACGGCGTCGAGAAACTGGTTGTGATTGGTTCAGGACCCGCGGGTTGGACCGCGTGCATCTACGGTGCGCGCGCGAACCTGGCGCCGCGTGCGGTGATTGGCGTTCCGGCTGCGAATCCTGCGCCAGTTCTTCCAGGTGGTCAATTGATGTTGACGACCGAAGTCGAGAACTACCCGGGGTTCCCGCACGGCGTTTCGGGCCCCGAGATGATGGCGCTCTTTCAACAGCAGGCCGAACGCTTCGGCACGCGGATCACGAATGCCGACGTGGTGCGATGCGACTTTTCGCAGAAGCCGTTCGTCCTTGAGACGAGCGAAGGTGAAACGATTCGCGCGCACGCGGTGATCATCGCGACGGGCGCGACTGCGAATTGGATTGGCTTGCCGAATGAATTGCGTCTTGCAATGAACGGCGGCGGCGTGAGCGCGTGTGCCGTGTGCGACGGCGCGCTGCCTGTCTATCGCGATCAGCCGCTCGCCGTCGTCGGTGGTGGCGATACCGCGATGGAAGAAGCGAGTTACCTCACGAAGTTCGCATCGAAGGTGTACGTCATTCACCGACGCGATTCGTTCCGCGCGTCGAAGGCTATGCAGGCGCGCATTCTCGAGAATCCGAAGGCGGAAGCGGTGTGGAACTCCGTCGTCGTCGACGTTGTTGGTCAAGACTTCATCGAAGGTGTCGTCCTTGAGAACGTCGTGACGAAAGAGCGACGCACGCTCGCCGTGAAGGGACTTTTCATCGCGATCGGTCACTCGCCTGC
>JBJOHQ010000380.1:0-2854 GCA_046047595.1 Planctomycetota bacterium
TCGACAACAAAGAAACTCAGAACGCCCCACACGATGCTCGCGTCTCTTACAGACCAAGGCAGAACAAGCATGCCTGATGCGATGAGCACGAAGAGGATCAGCGGCAAGAGTCGTGCGTATGCGAGCGTGACGCCGACACGGTTGGATAGAACCGTCGGAAGACCGCGCCCAATTCCAGCTTGTGCGACCAAAGCCGCGATGCAATGGGCCAGTCCAAACACAATGCCGAGCCCGCCTGACCAGCCGATGAGCGGTTGAGAGAGTCCGGACCGACGACCCTCGATCGCGATGAACAACCCCGCGAATCCCACAATCCAGAGTGCGGCCGCGGCCATGCTCCACCAACGCGCGGGCTCAAAGCGGCGCCGCACCGCGGCATGCACCCATCGACCTGTAAACGCAATTCGACGAATCACGCGGCCGCATTCGGGACACGCTTCGCCTTCGCCACGTCCCACGAGTGCGTAGCCACATCCAATGCAATTCGTAGGAATCGCGCCTTCGTCTTCCGCGAGCGGCCGTGGCTTCAACTTGGTCTTCTCAGTCAATACCGCGGCGACTTCAACTTCGCCGCGCGAGGGCAACGAACGCAACGCTCCTGCGCGCATCGCTGCAAGCGCGCCTGCTGCGTTTCCTCGCGACATTGCTTGCGAGATGTCGCGACCTTCTGCAATCGCTGCGAGAAAGACTCCAACAAACGCATCGCCACAACCAACGGTATCGACGGCGTCCACCACGAAGCCTCGATGCGCGTAACGCGCTGCGCCAAGCGCCGCAATCGCGCCGTCCGCGCCGAGTGTCACGATGACGGTGCCGCCGGGCATGCGCTTCGCGAGTGCTTCAAGTCCACGACGCGGATCAACTTCTCCAGTGAGCGCTTCGGCTTCGGTCTCGTTGACGATGAGGCCCGCGAGTTTCTCGAAGCGAAGGCCAGAAAGCCCTGCATTCGCGGGTGCGGCGTTGAGCCAAACTCGCAGCGCGCGTGCGGCGGCCATCGCAATTCCTTCGTGCAAGTGCGCGCACTCATTTTGAAAGAGCACGATGTCGCCTTGTTTCGCCGTCGCGAGAAACTTCTCAATCCCCTCTTTCGTGATGCGCCAGTTCGATTCCGGCGCGATCACGATCGCGTTCTCACCAGACTCTGCGACCATCACGGTCGCCGCACCAGAAGTCGCATCATTTGTCGTGATATCACGAACGCGCACACCAGCTTCGCGCAAAGCGTCGCGAATGAACACGCCATCGCGACCAGTACGACCCAACATACGCACGCGCGCACCGAACTTCGCGGCAGCCGCTGCTTGATTCGCGCCTTTCCCACCCGCGAAAGTCTGCGCGGAAAGTGCGGCAACAGTTTCGCCCGCGCGCGGAATCGCACGCACACGCACCACACGGTCGATCATCATCGAGCCAATGACATGAATCGTGGAAGAAGCCGCCATAGACGCAGCGTAACGGCGAACACGGTTTGGCCGCCTCGTTCTTGCCGCCAAATCCGTCGCGCATCCGCACCGTGATAGTTGTCTCTCGCAAACGCGCGAGGCTACTTTCGGCGTTTCGAATCCACCTTTTTCGTCGTCGGAGCCGCACTGGGCCCGACACCCCAGATGCGGTTCTCGTAGTACTCCCATGCGTTTGTTCCAGCGAGCATCGTGCAACACGCAGCCAAGAGCGCGACGATCACCGACAACGTCATCCAACTCTCGAAGAACACGACGCACAAACTGCACGCGAGCCATCCCGCGAAAGCCCATCCTCCCCAGTGCGTGCCGTGTCGACCATCACCCACTTGGACGAGTATTCGACCGACAAAGGCCTGCAGCAGAAGCGGTCCCGCTGCGGAGACTCGAAGTACGAGATGCGGCAAAGGCGAGTCGCTTGGCGCCAACACTCCGAACACCAGAAACGGAATCCCGAGCACCGCGAGAAGCACGGCATTCCTCCGAATCGTCCCGCTTCGTTTCACAACGCGTGGCGCGAGCGCGAGCAACCATGCGGTGCGCAAGGAACCAAGGACGGCGAAGGACCCAAGAAGCGCAGAGAGACCGACTGCGAGCTGTTCGTAAAGCCCCGGGAGCTTCGGGGGTCCTGATGGTTCACCTGCCTCGCTCAACCTCGCCACCAAACCAGCGCAGACAACCCAAAGCACCGAGAGCAGCGCGGTCAGTCCAACGAAGAGCGCTGCCGTCCAGACACCCGAGTTGCTCGCCTCGCGTTCGGCTTTGCTCACACGCTTCGGACGCTCCTCCCTCCACGGCTTTTCTTGGCCGCGCTCGATCGCGTCATCCCGACGGCCATACCGAGATTGGCTGTCGTACTCGTCTGGCTGTTCGCGTCTCGGCGGCAGCGAATGCCCGCCTGAATGGCCTCCGGTCCAACTCGGTCGTGATGTCATACGTGACTCCTCGCTCAGAAGGGACTGGCGACACCGTTTGGCTCACACACTCTCCAATGCATGAGCTCGTGGACCTGTGCTCTCACCGCCCGTGCTCTCACCGCCCGTGCTCTCACGGCCGTGTTCTCACAAGTCTGCGACTTGAAGGCGCGGAACCGCGGGCGACCCTCGGAGTGTCACTGAGCCATACGACAACAAGTACTTTCTCTGCACGGCGAAAATGGACATCTTCAGGAGAAGTGGCGCAGATGACCTTCAACCCGTCCACAAACGAGGTCACGGATGAACGCTGCGGATCGCCTCAAGCAGTTGGCCGATCGCGCGAAGTCTCTCTGTCCATCGTCGAGGCTCGATGGTCGGAGCTCGATGGTCGGAGCGCAATGGTCTGAGCTCAATGGTCTGAGCTCAATGGTCTGAGCTCAATGGTCTGCGCTCCGGGACGCCCCGCGCTCACCCACC
>JBJOHQ010000381.1:0-13140 GCA_046047595.1 Planctomycetota bacterium
TGCGCGAGGCGCGCGAGGTACTCCCCCGTTCGCCCCTCACGATCCACGAACGAATAGAAATCGCAGTAGTGGCACTTGTGAAAGCAGAACGGCACATGGACGTAGAGGCCGCGTGCGCGATGCCGGCCGCTTGGAAGCGCCGTCGCCAGTCGCGACATCACACCGCCCGCTGCGCGTCGCGCCTCGGCTCCTTCGTCGGGCGCACTTCCATGAATTCGTAGATCTGCCACGTCCGCAGGATAGGGGATCGCCCCAACCACCCCCGATCTCTCAATCGGGCTCAAGCCGCGGCTCGAATGAGCCGATCCGCACCCTGCGTCGGGTTCTCGGCGCAAGTTGTTGGCGCCACGAGTTTGGCGCAAGCGGAGGCTTTCCGATGGCAGGCGATGAAGTAATCCGGATCATGTGCCCGAATCTCGGGTGCCAGCGCGTGCTCGCCGTTCCCTCGAGCGCTCGGGGCAAACTTGTTCGCTGCCGCGGCTGCGGCTCGAACATTCGCATTCCGGTCCCGCGCGCCGAATCCCCCTCCGCGCCGCAAGCCGCGCAGCCACAGCAACAGAAGCCCGCAGCCTGAGTTCGCCACGAGCCCAACGCGCTTGAGCGGCCGCTAAACTGCACGCTTGAGCCCGTTCCAACACCACAACGTACCTCCGCATGCCGCCGTCGTTGGCCTCCAATGGGGCGATGAAGGCAAAGGCAAGATCGTCGACCTCTTGACGAACCGTTATGACTGCATCGTCCGCTACAACGGCGGCGCGAATGCTGGTCACACCGTGCAAGTTGGCAGCGATCGCTACGCACTGCACCTCATCCCTTCGGGCATCTTGAGCCCGGGCAAGGTCAACATCGTCGGGAACGGCGTTGTCGTTGACCCTGAGAAGCTCCTCGACGAAGTCGATGGCTTGCGAAAGCGCGGCGTCGCGATTGGCGACAACTTGCGCATTTCGGATCGCGCACACGTCGTGATGCCCTACCACAAGGAGCAAGACGCGGCGCTCGAAGAACTCCTCGAGAAGAAGTCGGGTAAGTCGGGCGCAGGCCAAATCGGCACCACGCGTCGCGGCATTGGCCCGGCGTACTCCGACAAGGTTCGCCGCTCCACTGCGCTTCGCATGGGCGATCTCCTCGATCACGCGTTGCTCTTGCGCAAACTCGAAACGATTTGCGGCTTGCGGATGGCGGAACTCGAAGCACTCGGCGCGAGCGTCACGCCGCTTGTTCCGCGTGAACTCGCGGATCGCTTCGCCGCGGCAGGCGAACGCTTGCGCCCACACATCACCGACACCGTCTACCTCGTTCACGATGCGATGAAGGAAGGCCGCACGGTGCTCTTCGAAGGCGCGAATGCATGCCTTCTCGACATCGATCACGGCACGTTCCCGTACGTCACGAGTTCGAATTGCTCGACGCTCGGCATCCCCGCGGGTTCGGGTGTGCCCGGCCGCATGATCGGTAAGGTCTACGGCATCATGAAGGCCTACTCGACGCGCGTCGGCGGCGGGCCTTTCGTCACTGAACTCCTCGATGAAACTGGCGAACGCATCCGCAAGCGCGGCCGCGAATACGGCACCACCACCGGACGCCCCCGCCGCTGCGGCTGGCTTGATCTCGTTGCTGTGAAGTACAGCGCGATGGTCTGCGGCGCCGACGCGATTGCGTGCACGCTGCTCGATGTCCTCTCCGGCTTTGACGAACTCAAGATCTGTGTCGGCTATCGCCGCGCGGACGGCACCGTCACCGATCGCTTCATTCCCGACGCAGAACGCATGCACGGCTTCACCCCCGTCTACGAAACGTTCGCCGGTTGGGAACGCGAACTCACGACGTGCACCGATCGCGAAGATCTTCCGCGCGAGGCGCAGGCGTATCTCGGCTTCGTCGAGCAGTTCGTCGGTATTCCGGTCGAACTCGTGAGCGTCGGTCCTGAACGCACGCAGACGTTCGAATCAAACGAACGCTTTGCCGTCGCGCGATAGATTCGAGAGCTCCACGATTCACCCTCGCCTGATGACCGTCACCCCTGACACACTCGCCGACATCCCCCGCGACCGCTGGCCGCGGCATGTCGCGGTCATCATGGACGGCAACGGTCGATGGGCCCAAGCCCGCGGACTCCCCCGCGCAGCTGGGCACCGCGAAGGCGTCACGACCGTGCGTCGCGTCGTTACCGAGGCCGCGCGTCTCGGGCTCGAAGCGATCACGCTCTATTCCTTCTCAAGCGAGAATTGGAAGCGTCCCGCCGATGAGGTCGCCGCGCTCATGTTCCTCTGCTGCGAGTTCCTTCGCATCGAACGCGAAACGATGCTCCGCGAGAACATCCGGTTTCGCCGGATCGGACGACGCGACGGCCTGCCGCCAGAGGTGCTCGCGGAACTCGACGAAACCGAACGGGTGACCGCGGCACACACCGGCCTAACCCTCTGTCTTGCCTTGAATTACGGTTCTCGGACAGAACTCACCGATGCCGCGCGCGCCTTGGCTGACGACGTCCTCGCCGGTCGCATCCGCGCCGACGAGATCAACGAGGCAACCTTCGCGAGCCGCCTCTACACCGCAGGCATCCCCGACCCCGATCTTCTCGTTCGAACCGCAGGTGAGATGCGCATCTCAAACTACCTCCTCTGGCAAATCTCCTACGCGGAATTGCACGTGACGGAGGTCCTGTGGCCCGACTTCTCGGTCGATGACTTCCACGCCGCGATCCGCACCTTCGCGAGCCGAGAGCGAAGATTCGGTGGAGTGCCCGCGCAAACACCACCGCTCCCGCGGGACACGCTGAGCCATTCGCGGACCTGAGGCTCGGTCGCGTGACGTCGCGGGACATCGCGTGACGTCGTTCGGCTCGGGGATTCGAACTCGCAGTGTCACCCGCACCGCACGCGGCCGTGCGGGAACGTGTTCGACGCAGTTCCAATCCTCGCAAAGAGACACTTTGATCCAACGAGAAATCGCGCCGAAATCCCCGTCGCGACGGCAGTTGGCTTGCATTGTCGGTGGATCAGACGATGATGTGCGGACGTGCGGTTGCGGCGGGCTGTTGGTCCGTCGCCGCACTCTGCGAGAACCTCGGTCGGACCTTGCGAATGCGCGAGGTCTTCTCGAGCGTCGCCGAGTCATCGCACGCGTTTGGGAGAAGTTCGTGGACTTGAGCCGACCGCTCAAGCGCACGTCAGATTTTGAGACGTCTCTTCGAGTGCCTTCGAGAACGATGCTTCAAGAACGATGCTCGAAGCAAGACCTCCGAGAGAGTTTTTGTTCAGGCGGGCAAAGCCAATGCTGTTTCGAACCAGCGAAACGCGGCGGATACAGCGACACGACACGGCGACCGACATGCACGAACTACGACGATCCGCAGTCTTCACCTCGCTTCTCTCCGCGTGCGCACTCGCTGCGCTTCCGGCGAGTCTTGCGTTTCGTTCGGTCGATGATGCCGCACGCGATGCGGATCTCGCGCTCGTCGATCCAGGCCTCGCGAAACTCGGCATCGCCGACGCGCGCCAACACTCCGCAGTCGACATCGTTGCCAGCGCGCCGTTCCGTTGGAACTTCCCGCGCTTCGACGCTGCACGCCTGGCGATTGGCGAGTCGTTGCTCTTCATTCTCCCCGGTGGGCGTGAACTCGAACTTCCACTCGTCGAGCGCCTCATTCAGAGCGAAGATTCCGTCGTCTTCCTCTTCGCCGATCACATGGTCGGCGCGAGCGCTGAAATTGCAATCACGCGTGGACTCGTGACAGGCCGCGTTCGACATACGCCGAAGACGGGGTTCGAAGAGTGGTCACTTGCGACCGGCGAAGATGAGTTCGGTATCGGCGGCGAGTACTGGTCGAGCGCGACGGCAGAACCGAACATTTTCGCACCACTCACTGCAACGACTGCTGATCCGAGCGGCGCAAGTGCAGGCGAGAGTGAGGGCGGTATCGCCGGCGACGGTTGCCAAGACACCGGCGCGATCATTGATCTCCTCATCGCCTACACGCCAGATTGCCTCGCGACTTTCGCTGGAAACCTCGAAACGCTGAAGGCGCAAGTCGCTGAAGACATCGCGATTGCCAATCAAGGTTTGTCGGCGTCGCAATCGATTCCGCGCATTCGCATCGCGGGATATTGGGCGGCGCCGGACGACTCAACAGGCAGCCTCACCGACGACCTCGTGTTACTCGCAAATCCCGACGATGGTTGGAACGACGGAGTCCAGGCGAAGCGCGATCAATTCGCGGCCGACTTGGTGATGCTTTATGAAGCGCCCTCCGCGCAAGGCGGCGCTGCTTTCATTGGCATCACGGGCGGCGCGGATTCTGGTTACTCGGTGAACGCCGATCCCGATACGTTCACCGCCGCGAAACTCATCGGGTTCAACATGGGCGCTTGTGCGGAAGCGAGTTTCATGCCGGAATGCAACGGCTACTTTGACTACTCCCACGCATGGACCTTCTCCAACAGCGGCGCGTTGCAAGGCACGATCATGGCCGCCGGCGTACCGGTTCTCTATCCGATCTACTCGAACATCTACGTCGAGGTTGGCGGCTCGGCAACAGGTGCGCCGACCACTGCGGCCGAAGAGAAGAAGGGTATCCAAGCCAACAACGCGCGCACGATGAGCTTGACCGCGAACAGCGTGGCGAAGTACCGCTGCGCCACCACGATCGATCAGGATTGCAACAACAACGGCATCGTCGATGCCGAAGAAATCGCGAACGGCAGCGCCCAAGATTGCAACGGCACGGGTTTCCCTGACGAGTGCGACATTGCCTTCGGTATCAGCGACGACACGGACGGTGACGGCGTTCCTGACGAATGCCCGCTGTCAGACATTGAGTTCAACCTGCAAGGCGCCGTACAACTCGACACGCTCGGTACGAGCGTCTCGCTCTCCATTCGGCCTCTTGATCCAACCGTCCTCATGGGAACGGGCGCGCCCGGCGACGACACCCTTGTATCGAACGGCGGCGAAGCGTTCATCCTCGAAGCAACTGCGGGTGCGATCGATCCGCTCAGTATTGCCACGCTTCGTCCGCACGATCCGAAGGTCAACGCGTTCTTCGGTCGCTCGATGAGCGTGCTGCGCCGGCCCGCGCGCACAAACTCAAGCGCGACCTACAACTACCCCGCGCGCAAACTCGCGCTCGTCAGCGCATTCCGTTGGCCGCAAGAATCAACGCAAGGCAACTACCCATCGAAGGGCGCGTGCTATCTCTTCGAACAAACAGGGACGGGCGCTTGGCAACAAGTGCAGTCGCCGCTCTCAACGGGTGGCACCACGCCGTGGCAAGTCACGCCGGCGGCGGGTACTGGGCCCTACGCGGCAAATGCCTACGCCCTTGTTGGTTACTCGACCGCGATCGGTCACGCGCCGAACGAAATCGCAGAACTCATCGCAGCTGGCGCGCCTGGGCAAAATGAAGGCCGTGGCGTCGTCTACTTGTGGAGCAACGACTCGGTGACCGCTGGCGTGCGCCGCCCCGATCGCCGCACGCAGCTCACGCCGCTGACGCACCCCACGCCGCAGCCAAACGATCTCTTCGGTGCCGCGATCGCGATTGAAGATCAGATCCAAACCTCGGCAACGACGCCGCGCGTTGCGATCATCATCGGTGCACCAGGCCGCGATGAAAGTCGCGGGTACGCCGTCATCCGCGAGCGAGCGACCAGCACCAGTGGCTTCGCCACAGCGTGGCCAGCGACGAGCTCGTACCAATTCGATCTGAGCCTGCCCGTTGGGCCAGGCGCGCCGCTGCAACCTGGCTATCGCTTCGGCGAGGCAGTCGCGATCGAAGGCCGCATGGCGGTCGTCGGCGCACCGGGCGCGAGTGAAGGTAAGGGACGCTTCTACATCTACGAGCGCAACACTTCGCTCGCAGGATCGTGGGTGTTCCGCGGATGGTTTGCTGCAGATGATTCGTTGGTGCGCGGCTTTGGCAGCGCGGTTTCCATCGCGCAAACTGCGAATCCAAACGTGTACCAGATCATCGTCGGTGCGGCGAAAGCGGACATCATGGCGGGCTCCGCGCTGCGCGTTGATGCCGGCGCCGTCTTCATCTACGAGAAGACCCTCGGCGCAACGGCCCCGATCTATCAGGGCATGCGTATCTCCAACACTCCATCGTCCGGCGATGAGTTCGGTTACTCGACTTCCGCTGTGCAAGGCTTCAGTCTCATCGGAGCTCCATTCAAGGATTCAGGCGGCCTCAACGCTGGTGCCGCAAAACTCATCACTCTTCCATAACCGAGCAATCGGTGGGTCTCTCCGCCACTCGACATTCACTGGACGATCACTCGACCTCCACTCGAAACCGATTCGAACCCCACACGACCGCTGCTCGCCCCGCGCACACGAAACTCGATCCGCCCATGCGATCTACCTCTGCTCCACTCGCTTCAATCCGCTGTCTGATGCTGCTCGTCGCAGTTGCGTGGGCGTCGCTCACGACGACTTCACGCGCCTCTGCCCAAGACGCCTGCGGCGACGCGGCCAACGACTGCTTTACCACCAACCTCTTTGCCGGCGGATGCAGCAACCCTGTCTGCTGCGGACTCGTCTGCACGGCCGAGCCGTCATGCTGCGATGTCGCATGGGACGACGTTTGCGTGGCGATCGCCGAGAAGTACTGCTCCGACTGCGGACTCGTGAAGGACTCGTGCTTTGAACCGCATGCGACGCCTTCTTGCAACAACGGCGCGATCTGCGAAGCAGTGTGTGTTTCCGTGGGCTTCGAGTACTGCTGCTCGGTTCGCTGGGATGAAGGTTGCGTCCAACAAGCGATCGAACTCACCGATGAATGCGGTGAGTCCGCTGCGGGTTCGTGCTTGGTTGTGCACGAGAACCCAAATTGTCGCGACCCCGAGTGCTGCAACACTGTTTGCGGTATCGATCCGCGTTGCTGCGAAGAGACTTGGGACGAAGCGTGCGTGAATTGGGCCGAGCGCTTCTGCCGCGGCTGCGGCAACCCGCGCGCGGGAAGTTGCTGCTACTCGCAACCAACGCCGTATTGCAACGATGCGATCTGCTGCGAAGCAGTCTGCAACATCGACTCCTTCTGCTGCGAGTCGCGTTGGGATGCGTTCTGTGCGCAGTTGGCGACCGACAGCTGCAACATTCCGCGCTGCACCTGCGGCGAAACCCCGTCACCATTCCAAAGCGCAAGCTGCCGCACCGTCCACGAAATCCCCGGCTGCGACGACGCGAATTGCTGCGACGCCGTTTGCTACTTCGATTCGTTCTGCTGCGAAGTGGAGTGGGACTTCACTTGCGTGCAATCCGCACTCGCCCAGTGCTCGCTCACCCCAAATCCGGATATCAACAATGTCTGCGACAGCGCTACAGGCAGTTGCTATTTCCCGCACGGTGGCGAAGGCTGCTCGCAGCCTGCATGCTGCGGTAAGGTCTGCCTGATCGACCCGTCGTGTTGCGACAGCAAGCTCGGCGGTTGGGATCAAGCGTGCGCCGATCTCGCGATCGTCAACTGCAACGAATGCGGCTCGATCGATGCAGGCAGTTGCTTCTATCCGCACGAAACCCCAGGCTGCCTCGACCGCGAGTGCTGCGACAACGTCTGCATCATCGATCCGTCGTGCTGCGAAATCGAGTGGGACATCTTCTGTGTCATCAATGCAGGCACGTACTGCCTCGACAGCGCCGTCGCGTGCGGCGATCCGCGTACGCGTCCTTGCGCCGTACCGAGCTTCCTCCCAAGTTGCGAAGACGAGCAGTGCTGCTCGTACGTCTGCAACGTGCTCGATCCGACGTGCTGCTCCCGCGCCTGGGATGAAACCTGCGCCGCCAACGCGGTGTTCGGTTGCGATCTCGGCATCAACAACTGCCCCGCTGCTGGTTCGCCGCTGGTCGTGCACGGCAACCCTGGCTGCTCCGACGAACTCTGCTGTGCCGCCGTGTGCTCCGTCGACCCACTCTGCTGTAGCTTCGGTTGGAGCGCGGAATGCGTCGCGGTCGCCAAGGGCATCTGCGTCACCTTCGGCGATTGCCCAGGCAACGGCGCGTGTGATTCATCGCACTCGACCCCTGGCTGCGAAGACGCAACCTGCTGCACGATCGTCTGCCAGAACGATCCTGTTTGCTGCGAAGTCAGTTGGTCGACTTCGTGCGTGCAAGCCGCACGTGCCCTTTGCGTACCGCGCAACTCGTGGCCATGCCCCTGCGTTGGAAGTTGCTTCGAAGCGCACCCCGAAACTGGCGGATGCGAAGACGAAGTCTGCTGCGCAGGTGTTTGCAACGTCGACCCAACATGCTGCACCGAAAGTTGGGACAGCGGCTGCGTGTCGATCGCGCGCATCACCTGCTGCACCTACCCAGGCTGCGGTGACATCTGCACTGGTAGCTGCCTTGTGCCGCACCAGTCGCCGTACTGCGATGACGCCTCGTGCTGCGAGGCTGTGTGCCGTTACGAACCGTATTGCTGCGACGTCCGTTGGGACTCGTCGTGCGTCCTCGAAGCGCGTCG
The DNA here is from genome assembly GCA_046047595.1 of Planctomycetota bacterium. GTDB lineage: Bacteria > Planctomycetota > Phycisphaerae > Phycisphaerales > SM1A02 > QWPT01. The sequence goes on from JBJOHQ010000381.1 coordinate 8,459, forward strand.
CACCTGCGTTGGCGGTTGCGGTTTGCCCGTCAGCGGCAATTGCTTCTCCGCGCACGATCAGCCTGGCTGTAATCGCGGCGACTGCTGCGTGTCGGTCTGCGCTGCTGAAGAGTTCGAGTACTGCTGCCAAGTGAGTTGGGACGAAGATTGCGTCGATCGCGCACGGAAGCTCTGCGAGGACGAAATCCCTGAGTGCGGTCGCGTTGGCTTGCCCGGCTGCAACCAACCCCACAACGGTCCTTCGTGCAGCGATGAAGATTGCTGCGAAGCGATCTGCAATATCGACGCATACTGCTGCGAGAACGAGTGGGACGCGTCGTGCGTCGAGCGCATCTACGGCACCGAGGGTTGCGAGCGCTACCAAGCAGACTGTGGCGGTCGCTGCGCAGGTACCTGCTGCGAACCACACATTGGTCCGTGGTGCAACGACGAGGCATGCTGCGACGCGATCTGCTTGATCGACATCTTCTGCTGCTCGACGCAGTGGGACGAGTTCTGCGCTTCGCAGGCCCGTATCAACAAGAATTGCCGCGACGCATGCCCACCGCCTGACTGCGGTACGCCCGAGGCGGGCAACTGCTGCTTCCCGCACGACAACGCAAACTGCAACGACCAAGATTGCTGTGACGAAGTTTGCGATATCGACTCCACCTGCTGCGACGCAGTGTGGGATCAGATCTGCGCAGCGATCGCCAACGACGTTTGCTCGGTGTGCGGCGGCGGCTCGTTCTGCGGCGATCCAGAGGCTGGCAGCTGCTGCAACGAACACGAGGATGTGCCGTTCTGCAGCGATGAAGTCTGCTGCGGATTCGTGTGTTCGTTCGACGAATCGTGCTGCAACTCGGGTTGGGACACGACCTGCGTGAAGCTCGCCCAAGCGTTCTGTGGCTGCGGCGGCTGAGTCGACAGGTACCGATCTTGTGAAGTTCTAACGCGCCCGCGCGACCAACGCGCTTGCGATGAAACATCGGGCGCGTTTTCCTTCGCGGAAAATGAAAACGACCGCGTTGCCATCGGGCCGCGCCGAGAGCGCGCGGGTGAATGCGTCGGCATCGGCCGCGCGACCGCGCACACGGACACTGCGCGCGACAAGCGCATGGCGCTTCAGTGTGGCAAGCACCGCGTCTTCGCGTGCGGCGCATTCGTCGATGATTTCGAAGCTCTCAAACCATGGCGTCGCGAGCGGTGCGCGCGAAACGACGAGCCCAAGCCCGCGCGCGATTTCTTGCGCGGCATCGTTCGCCCCTGCCGCTTCGGTTAAGAGTTCGGCGCGTTCGATCGCGGCGATTGGTTCAGAGATAAACATCCCATCCGTCATCCCATCCGTCATCCCATCCGTCATCCCATCCGTCATGCCACGCGTGATCGCCTCCGCAACGCGTAAACGATCTGCGCGCGCGCCATCGGGAATCCCCGCGATGGTGTAGGTCACATCCGCAAGGAGCGTCGCGCGGGTACGCCCCGCGGTGCCGTCATCGCCCGCGAAGTCACCCGACCACGCGACCGCCTGCACAAGCCGATTCCCGTCTGCGATCCACTCCCACGCGATGCCGCGATTGAGTTGCCCAAACGCCGCACGATCAACACCCGGCGAGAACTTGATCGCTGCCGCGCGTGCGGTTGTCAGCGCGCGTTCAATCCACGCGCGGCCCGGTTGGTGATCGTCGAGATTCCACGAGCGGCGCCCTGCCGATTCGTCGCGTCGGGCGGGGTCCGCGTGGAGCGCGATGCCCGCGAGATCGATCGCTTCGGCGTCCGCCACGCGCGTCACGCAGCGCGCGTTCTGCGCCGTCATCCACGCGCGTCGCGGGTCAAGATCGATCGCTTCGACGGAAAGTCCAGCTTCGGCGAGTGCCATCGCATCGCCGCCGATTCCGGCACAAATGTCGAAGATCGACGCGCCCGCACCGAGACTCTCCACCATCCGCCGCGCCTTCCAACGCGCAACCGCGATGCCGGAAGCTTGCTCAACCCCCGCGACATCACACCAGAGCCGCGCCGCCATCGCCGGTTCGAACTTTCGCGCTGCGCGGCGACGACCTTCGACGAGTTCAAAAGCGGCAGAAGCAAGAGCGGCAGAAGTAAGCGCCGCGGCGGTCAGCGCGGTTGCATCGAGCGCCGAAGCAAGTTTGGCGTCGCTTGCGCCCTGCCCCTCACCCACCGCGCGTCGAAGCCGCGCGACCTGCGACGCCTCGCGCGGATCGATCGACTCCGCCAAAGCGATGAACGCCGCCCGCTCGGGGCGCGCGAGTTCCTGCCAGATCGAAAGGTCGCGCCAATCACTCACGCGAGAAGGCTACACGAAGTGCGCAGAGATCCGCCTCTTCACCAAGCCGCATCCAAACCGAAGAGTGAACCGCAGGTACAGTTCGTTCATGGAGCCGACGTCGTCCGCATCCTCAAACTTCGGGTCGACCCAAGACGCGCGTCGGTTCTACCGCTCGCCAGGCGAAGGCCAAGTCTCGGGCCCGTTCACCCGCGCGGAAATCGACACAGCAGTTGCGAGCGGCGAGATCGATGCGAGCACGCTGCTCTGCGTGGAAGGAACGACGGAGTGGCGCGCGGCGTCGGTGGTTTTGTTCGGCATGCGCGATGGTTCCGAATCGATGGCGGCACCCAACACATCACCACGGACGACGCCCCCGATCGCGACTGAACCGATCGCGACGCGCGTCGGCATCGCCGCGCCCATCGTTGCGACCACACTCAGTTTCTGCCTGTGCTGTCTCCCGATCGGCCTCGTGCCGCTGATCTATGCGTTCATCGCGAACGCGCGCTTCGAGGCCGGCGACCGTGCGGGCGGCGAGAAGGCCGCAACACTCGTGCGAAATTGGATGATCGCGACGTGGATTCTGCTCGCGCTCTCATGCGTGATCAACGGGTGGAGTTCGTACGCGATGCTCGACGGGCTGCAAGAGGCTTTTGATCAGCTGACACGCATGCGTTGATGACTGAGAAGCGGAGAATGGTGGCGCGGTGACGGGGAAACCCAGCGATGGATGATCGGCGCATGGATCAGTCACAGAAGTCCAATGAACAGAAGCGCGCGCGAGCGTTGATCGGCACAGACGCGAGGGCTTTCACCAGCGCAAACGCGCAAGCGTTCATGCTTTCGCAGCCGTCCGCCGCGCGCGTCGCAGGGCTCTTGGCGCTTGAAGTTCCACCGATACGTGAGGGAAACGTCGCGCGAGAGGGTGCGCGGGCGCAAGTACGAGAAAGCGAGAACACACAGACGTGGCGTTCCCCTGTTTCGCTCGCCAGCGCCATGATCTTTGCCATTTTGCTCGCTCTTGGCCTCCATAGTGCGACGCGCACAGGCTCTCTCGCCGCTCCGGCCTCCGTGTCGCCGAAGCGCTTCGAAGTCCGTTCAGAGGAGAGTGCGATGCGCAAGAACCCGAAGTCGTTCGCCGTGGCTGCCGCCGCGGCGCTGTCCGTTTCCTTCACCGCGACCGCGCAGGATGCCGTGCAGTGGCGCGTCGAAGACGGCGGGAACGGGCATTGGTACACGGCCGTCGCGACGCAATCTCCGATCGGTTGGTCCACAGCTCGAGACGCTGCCGCCCTCCAAGGCGGCCATCTCGCAACGCTCACGTCGCAAGCGGAAGACCTGTTCGTCTCCGCCATCGCACTTGGAAGTCCCGAGGTTTGGCCAATCGAAGACCGATACGGGCCTTGGCTAGGCGGCTACCAGACGAGTCCCACTGCTGATCCAACCGCAAACTGGGCGTGGGTCACAGGCGAGCCATGGTCGTATGTCTCCGACCTCGTGCAGTTCGACAACAGCTCGCGCCCTGATGGCCAGCGCGACGACTACCTTCACTACATCGATCACAGTCGGATTTGGAATGACGTCCGTGAAGACGGCGATACGTACTACGGCATCGGCGTTCGTTCCTACATCATCGAATGGTCCGCCGACTGCAACTCCGATGGCATCGTTGACTTCGGCCAAATCCACGCCGGCGAACTCGACGACGCAAACGGCAACAACATCCCCGACTGCTGCGAAGCCGGTGTCGCGTGCGCCTGCTCTGCCGACATCACGGGCAACGGCAACGTCGATGCGGCTGATCTCGCGGCAGTACTGAGCGCATGGGGCGGCGCACCGAGCGGAAAAGAGAACGCCGACATCAACGGCGATGGCTCCATCGATGCGGCCGACCTCGCGGGTGTTCTCAGCGCGTGGGGCCCCTGTCCGTGACGATGTCGCCGGGGGAAGATCACACGGAGCCAACCGAGTTCGCGAGCGACGACATCGGATTTCCACGCGCGCCGCTCCCGATTTCGCGGCCGCGCGCCGATCACTTTCCGACGACGCAACTCACAACGCTCCTCAGTGAACTTCGCACGCTGCACGGCGACGACGCACACATGCGCCTCGCCGAGACCATCATGCGCCGTTACGCCGAACCGCTCGCGATCTACGCGCGCGGGTCGACCTTGCGCGAGATCGCCGAGCCCGATGAACTCGTCCATGGCTACTTCGCATACGCGCTCGCCGACGCGACATTTCTCGATCGCTACCTCGCGAGCGGCATGCGGCTGCGTCGTTGGTTGATGAACGGGCTCCTCCTCCATGCGCGCAGCGTCATCCGCGATCGCTCGCGCGCGCGACGCCGCGAGGGCGCGCCGCTTGAGATCGCTCCACCGAGCACGATTACCGCAACGCTAGAGTCGAATGC
>JBJOHQ010000382.1:0-5206 GCA_046047595.1 Planctomycetota bacterium
GACGTTGCGGAGCACCGCCTTCTTTCCAATGAGGTATGGATCGCAACCGAGTGGCGTATGACGCCCTTCGATCGCGCTGTCGGCCGCGATCAAAATGGTCGGGGTTTCGTTCGCCAAACTCTCGAGGCGCATCTCCGCCATGTCATCACCTGGCGGAACCAGCACGCTTGCGGGCAGTCGCGCGTTCTCGGCGAAAATGCGTTGAAGAAGAGCGAACTCGCGCATCACATCACCAAAGAACACGCACGAGAATTTGCGTGGTGACGAGCGCGTAGAAACCCGCGACGAGGTCATCGATCAGGATGCCGAGTCCACCTTCGAATCGCTGCCAACCACGCGCGGGTGGCGGCTTGATGATGTCGAACAATCGAAACGCGAAGAACCCAATCGCACACGTCGCGATGATGCGCGCGTTATTCCCGAGCGTCCATGGAAGCCACATCAGCGCGAGCGCTTGACCCGCGATTTCGTCGGCAACCACAAAGCCTGGATCTTTCTTGCCGTAGCGAAACTCCGCGGATTTACCACACACGAGGCATCCGATACCGAAGACCAGTCCAAGCGCGGCGAGCGCCATATCGATCGTGCGTGGATCGGTGTCCGCCATCGCGAGAATGCACGCGAGTGCGACTGGCGGAAGCGAGCCCCATGTACCTGGCGCTGGTCGCATGCGACCAAGCCCACCGCCTGTCACGATCCAATCGCCGATACCGCCACCGCTTTTGGCGTTCTGTTTGGCGTGTTCCTTGGCGCTACTCATGTGGGATTCCTTTGCAAGCATCCTTCGCATGCATCTCGCGCGTGGAGCGTGCGCTCGTTCACGCCGATTTTTCTCGTGATTTGTGCGCCGTCGAACCCGCGCCAACGCTCGCATCGTTGGACGGACGACCTTCAGGCGGAACGTGCAACGCACGACGAATGTAGGTGATCGAACTCAGCACTGTGAGCACCACCGTCGCCCACGTCGACGCGTCGCGGAGAAACACTTGCCAACCGTACGGCTCGACGCGCGTTGAAACGTACACGCAGCATCCAACGCAGAAGCTTTGGATGAACATCTTCAGTTTGCCCGACCAATCAGCGGGAAACGGAATGCCGCGCGACTCGATGTACGAGCGCAGGCCAGTCACGAGCAACTCACGCAGGAGGATCACCACGACCATCCACGCTGCGATCCCGGAGCCGATCATCGCGTTCGCAGGAATCGGCTCGAACCGGGGCGAGGCGAGGTAAATGAAACCGCCGAGGATCAGGACTTTGTCAACGAGCGGATCCATCAGACGACCAAAGGCACTCACGACGTTCCAGCGCCGCGCGAGGTAGCCGTCGAGGATGTCGGAAAGGGCCGCCGTCGCGAAGATGCCCATACCCCACGCGCCGAGCAGCGCAATTTGAGCGGCGGGAGCCGTTCGATCGATCGATTCGAGCACCCCGAAGAAGACCACGGCAAGTCCCAACCGGACAAGGGTGATCGCATTCGGAAGAACTCGCCGGATGGCGGGCGACATGGGGCGCGGATCGTAACCGAGGCCCGTCCGCTGCACCGTGGGAGCGTGTCCCATCATTGGTTGCGGGATTTGACCGCGAGCCATACATTCCCAAACTTCGCCTCGACCGACCGAGGCACCGGCCCCGACGAGGCGGCACGCTCTGTGAAGGGTTTCGGTTCGCGCGAGCGACCGAGAACTTCGCGGTTCGTGCTCCGCTCACCGTTGCGTGACGGTCAGACTGGGTCCCGCGATCCAGTTTGAGAAACGAGTTTGAGGCATGAGTTTGAGGCACGATTCTTAGGTACGAGTTCGAGCCTCGAGTTTTCAGGCACCACGTTTTAGGCGCCAGTGCAGGACACGCATGGACTTCGCTTCTCCCCCCTTTCACATCCTCGCCCAAGCCACGCTCGGTCCTGAGGCCATCGCGCTTCTCTCCGCAAGCGCCATTTCCGCCGCAGGCCTCGCGATGCTCATGCAGCCGAGCCGCAAATCGAGCGCCAATCAGAGCAACGCGTTCAGGCTCGACGGACTGCGCATCGCTGGCACGGTGATCGCGCTCGCGGGCTTCGCAATGTTGCTCGTCGAAGTCATCAAGCGTGCAGCAACCGACGGTGAATCGTCGACGCTTCCCCCGATCTTCCCGATGATTTTCGGAACGATCGCGCTTGCAGGCGCGGCTCGCATGGTGACGCATCCGCGGCCGGTCTTCGCCGCGCTCTACTTCATTCTTGTCGTGATCGCGACCGCGGGCATGTTCCTCTTGCTCGGCGCGGAATTCATGGCGTTTGCGCTCGTCATCGTCTACGCCGGCGCGATTCTCATCACCTACATGTTCGTGCTGATGCTCGCACAGCAGTCGCCGGTCGAAGGTGTTGGCGACGCGTGGTACGACCGCGTTCCGCGCGAGTCGATCTCTGCGGTGTTCGTTGGCTTCGTCATGCTTGCAACACTCGCCGATGCGTACTTCTCGGGTTCGACGCAGAAGTTCCTCGCAGATCGCCGCGTCGATGGTGAAACACGCAGCGTGGAGAATGGATGGGATCGCCTCGATGCGATGCCGAAACTTCTCCTTGAAACAACGCGCGATGCCTACGCCGCGCAGTGGAAGGCCGAGCGCGCTGCAGCCGCGACGAATGCAACCGCCGCAAGTGATTCGACCATGCCAACCATCGCGAGCATCGTGCGCAAAGCGGACGGTACCGCGTTGAGCCGCATGGACGGCGGACGAAGCGTGGAAGCGAAACTCGCCGATGGCAACAGCGTCATCGTCTCTATTCCCGACACGATGCTTCCAGACAACAGCCGCCAAGTTGGCGTCGATCTTGTTTCGAAGTTCCCCGCCGGACTTGAAATCGCCGGCGTCGTGCTCTTGATGGCGCTCTTCGGCGCGGTCATTCTCGCACGCAAGCAAATTGAGCTCGGAGAAGATGAACGACGCGGCCTCGCAGGTATGCGACGCATCACCGTCGACGGCGAAGCTGGAGGTCTGCGATGAACGAAGCACTCTCGACACTTCCCACCGCTGTTTCGCCGCTCACGCTTGCGAGTTCAGACGCCGCCACGATCAACATCGCGCTTCTCGTGAGTGCGCTGCTCTTTGCGTGCGGGCTCGTCGGGTTCTTGAGCCGACGCAACATGATCATCATGTTCCTCTGCACGGAACTCATGTTCCAAGCGGCGGCGTTGGCCATGATCGCGTTCGGCAAAGTCCACGGCGATCTCTCGGGCCAAGTCTTCGTGATCTTCATCTTGACCGTGGCAGCGGCTGAGGCGGCACTCGCACTCGGCCTTGTCGTTCTTCTCTACCGACGCCGCGAAACCCTCGACAGCGAGGCTTGGAGCGAACTGCGCGAAGCGTGAACCGCTTCAACAGCAACGCTTCGGCGCACCGAAACCCGCCGAAACGCCACCGCATACCTCTCTGATCTGACGGTCTTCCTCCCCCCGACGCCACCCTGCTCCCAACGAACCACATGAGCCTTACCGCAAGCCTCTCCTCGATCCTCGCTGCGATTCCGGCGGAAGCCGCGAGCGCCAGCGCGACGATCAAGCCCGCGGTCGCATCACCCGACCTCTCGTGGGCCGGACTGATCCTTCTGCTGCCCGCGATCTCTGCCGTCCTCTGCGTACTTTGCGCCGCGCGCGGCGTGAAGGGCAAGTTGCCGGGCATCATCACCGCGCTCTCGCTCCTCGGAGCGTTTGCGTTGACGCTGATGCTCTTCCTGCGCTGCCCAACCGACGCACCACGCACGATCCATCTCTTTGATTGGGTTTCGTTTGCGTGGGGAAGCGGCGCAGCCGAAAGCGCGAAGTGGACGTCGTTCCTCGCCCCATTCTCGCTCTACGTCGATTCGCTCACGCTGCTCTGGATGCTGTTCGTGACGGGCCTCGGCTCGCTCATCACGATCTACGCCACGGAGTACATGGAGTCTGATGTCGGCAAGGGCTACGCGCGCTTCTTTGGCGCGGTCAGCATCTTCCTTTTCGCGATGGGTTCGCTCGTCATGGGCGGCAACCTCATCCTTCTCTACCTCGGTTGGGAAGGCGTCGGTCTCGCGAGCTATCTCCTCATTGGCTACTACTACTCGAAGCCCAGTGCCGTCGCGGCGGCGAAGAAGGCGTTCATCGTCAACCGCATTGGCGACCTCGGCCTCGCGCTTGGCATCTTCCTGATCTGGGTGAATTACGGCACCGTCGAATATGACGCGCTCTTCCAAGCGGTCACCGCTTCGACAGACTCTCTCAACGACGGAAGCGAATGGACGAAGGCTGCGATTCCGTACTGCTTGATGCTCGGCGCGTTCGGTAAGAGCGCGCAGTTCCCGCTTTATGTGTGGCTGCCCGACGCGATGGAAGGCCCAACGCCGGTTTCGGCGCTCATCCACGCGGCGACCATGGTCACCGCCGGCGTCTACCTCATCGCACGAACCTACCCGCTCTTCCAACTCGCTCCAGGCGCGCTGACGCTCGTGGCGACGATCGGCTGCATCACAGCGCTCCTCGCGGCAACGATCGGCATGGCGCAGTACGACATCAAACGTGTGATGGCGTACTCCACCGTTTCGCAGCTTGGGTACATGTTCCTCGGCCTCGGCGTTGGAACGACCTTCGGCGCCGTCTACCACGTCTTCACGCACGCGTTCTTCAAGGCACTCCTCTTCTTGTGCTGCGGCGCGATCATGCACGGTATGGCGGGACAACTCGACCTCCGCAAGATGTCGGGCCTCCGCAATGTGAAGGGCTTCGGCATCATCAGCTGGACGTTCTTGATCGGCTGCCTCTGCCTCTCAGGCTTCCCGTTCAGCGCGGGTTTCTATTCGAAGGACACGATCATCGCCGAGGCCTTTGCGAGCGGGAATTCGAACTTCGCGCTTCTTGGATGGATCGCGATTTTCACCGCGCTCTTGACGGCGTACTACACCTTCCGCGTGTGGTTCCGCGTGTGTGGCGGCCCGACGAAGTACGAGCCAGGTGATGAAGTGCATGGTCACGGTGGTGACGACCACGACCACAGCCACGGCACCGATGCGGGGCATGGTGGCGGTCACGGCGGCGGTCATGCCGGCGGCGAGTGGCATCCCCACGGCCCACGGCTCGCAATCAACGGCGTGCTTCTCCTCGTTTGCCTCGGGGCGATTCTTGCGGCCGTGCCTGCCTATCTCGGCGGCCCACACCAAGAGAACAATTGGGTCTTGCACATGGTGTCGCACTCGTCG
>JBJOHQ010000383.1:0-6329 GCA_046047595.1 Planctomycetota bacterium
TGCTGTCGTGGATCACCGCGGGTTGGCCGGGAAGCGGGTCGCCGCCAGGCGGAGTTGGCGGGTCGGCGAAGAGCGGAGTACCGCAGGCGCTTGCGAGCCCGAGGCTGAATCCAAGAGCGGAACGACGGATCACAGTCAAACAATCGAACTTCAACGCGGTCATGAGTCTTCTCCTTCAAACGTACAAGATGTCGCTCCCAATCGGGCGGCCGCTGAGGTGCGGCTCGCCCCGCGACGCAGAGACGACCTGCGCACGGAGGACGAGTTGTTGATGTGTCTCCTCACACGCCGATCACACACGCCGATCACACACGCCGATCACATAGCTCCTTCACTCGCGCCGATGCCGTGGTTCAAGCGCCTCCCCCATGGGGGCGCTTGAACTCGGGCGAGTTCAGACCCGTGCGTGGTGAGGAATGTCACTCGCGACCATCGGTGTGACGGCGAGTAGCGAAAAAAGACAAAAACGTTCTTGGATGGGGAAACAGAGGTTCCTGGACTCAATCGTCCGACAGCTGGATCGCAAGCCGCTTGAGAAGCCGCGACCAGCGTTGCCGGCAGGCGGTTTCTGTCGTCGACGTCTCGGCCGCAATGACGCGCCACTGGGCGCCAGAAACGCGCAGCCGCATGATCACGCGATCGATTTCGTCAGCTTGCTCAAGGAGATTTCGCAGCACATCGGCGCGTTCAATTGCGGCGATCGCATTCGAAGCAGTTGCGTCGATTTCGCCTTTGACAATCGCTCCTCGGAGTGCGGCGGCATCGGCTGTCGTGCGTTCTCGTCGATCCTTTCGACGCGCGAATGCGAGTGCTCGATCCGCGAGCGTCAATAGAAAATTGATTGCATCACCTCTCCGACTCTTGGTCGGATGGGTGGGAGTGTCTGCCGCGCGCGATGCGGAAACTTCTCCAAGTTCCCGCGTGGAATTCAGGCATTTTTGACGTCTGAAACCCGCCGAATCGAGGGATGTGCACGGTTCACGGTTGAGGTCACGTATGCGCGCGGGATCAGCGGAGTGCGCGGCTCCGCTGGGATTCGTGACCGCGCGACGCACCACCGAGGCGAAGATGTCGCTTGTTGCAAGCATCGGTCCACGCTGGCTACGCCGTCGCCGAATATGGGCGCGAAGCAGCGGCTCGATCTCCAATAAGAGACGCAGCGTGTCATCTTGTCCCCAACCTCCGCACGAAGCTTCGGGCATGCGCGGAGTGTAGTGTGGGATGAAAGCGGTGCAAGCGAATGACCCGTCATGCCCAAAGAGCCAGTCATACGAGCGCGATCGAAGGCTCAAGCGAATCATCGGATCTCATGTCGCGATGTGAGGTTCAACAGAGGCTCGAGTACAAATCAACCGCGTTCAAGAACTTCAAGTACAGAAGATGGAAGTGCGGCTATCTTTCGCGTCATGTCGGGGAATTTTGTTCGACGAAATTCGAAGGCATGGTCCGCCAAGGCCTTGCCCCACTGGAATCTCAGCGCTGACGAGTCGCTCGAGTCGGCGGTTATGCGCGACTTCGCGTTGTTGACTTCGCAGTACGGATCGTTCCCGTCGATCGAGCGATACCAAGCGCATATTGATCCGATCAACGATTCGGCCGCGGCGGAAGCGTTCTTGTTCGCCGCTTTCTGTGCGGCGGGAGTGCATGCGCCGCACGTTGCGCAGGCATGGCGAGAGCACTGGCCTGCATGGCAACGACCGATCGATCGATGCCTCGGAGCCGCGATGATCGCGCGTGACATGGAAGCGGAGAGTACGTCGTTGATGGGCCTTCGCATCGGCGCGCGTCTTGAAGATGGCGACGGTCGATATGAAATCACGCGCGAACTTGGGGGCGGAGCCTTCGGCCGTGTTTTTGAAGCGCTCGATCGAACGCTCTCACGTTGCGGTGCACCCGCCTGCGTGGCGCTGAAAGTAGTCCGCTGCGCAGAGCGGGGTGATGCGCGTGACGCGATTTCGCGGCTCTTGCGTGAGGCTGGAGCCGCGCGTGCGATCGCGCATGGTGGTGTTGCGCGTGTCCTCGACGCAGGCGAAATCGATGAGGCTGCTCTCAAGTATTTTGACGAGCATTTTGACGAGCATTTTGACGAACAACCTGATGCGCAATCGGAGGATCCGACGGATTCGCAACGATTCGGAGGTGATGTCGCTGCGTCCTCCGATCGATCTCGCAAGCGTCTGCGCGCTGCATCCGAGGTTGGTCGGGGCGATGGACAGCGAGATCCTGCGGTCTTCATCGTGACCGAGTTTGTCGAAGGACTTCCGCTCTATCTCTGGATTGCCTGTGCCCCACGAATGTGGCAAGAGTGCACAGCCATTCTGGACTCGGTTGACGCTGCCGTGCAAGCTTGCCACGCGAAGTCGATTGAGCATGGCGACATTTCGCCCGCAAATCTGATGATTGATGCCGAAGGTTCACCGCGCTTGATCGATTTCGGATTGTCTGCGTGGAGTGCCCCCGCATCGAACGCGAACGAATCCTCTCAGCAAAGCGAAACTTCGGCAGAGCTCCGAAGTAGGGCGTCAACGATCGCGATCGGCGAGCGCGATCAGGTGCGCCTCACCGAGCTGAAGGAGTGGTTACAGCGCGAGTGCGTAGCGATCGCACCGCTTGAGAGAGCGAACATCGAGCTCTCGCGCTCGCAGTTTGCTTCTGACGCATCTCGCCGAACACTTCGGCGACGTTTTCAACGGTCTGCGCTTTTCGTGCTGCCTGTACTCGCGCTCAGCTTCGGTTGGATGGCGCTGCGGAGTGAGCCGATTGCGGTTCGCACGGCAGCGCAGCGACTGTTCGGCATCGAGGAACTTCAGGGTGGTCCCGATGCAACGCTCGAACACCAAATCGCGCGGTGCATCCTCGAGATCGGTGATCTTTCGGCGAGCAGTGCCTCTCAAGGCAGTGAGGACGCGCCATCGACAAACACTGAAATTGCGGCGAGCACGACAAATGAGGTCTTGCTCAAGTGGATTCAGGACACGCGCATCGAACTGGCACGAGCGAGGCGTGAAGGATCGCCGAATCACGCGCGAGAACTACTGCTCGCAGCGGCGCTGGCGGCGCACGGAGACTACGTTTGGCCGAAGATGTACGCGTTTGGAGCGCTCCAAAACGTCGCGCTGGAGGCGAACGATTCAGAATGCGCGAACGATCGAAGAGCGCTTGCGGAGAGTGTGCTCAAACTGAATCAAGACATCCGATTTGCCACAGAAGACGATCGCCTTGCCGAGGCGGATCGCCTCGCTGAGCAACTGCAAGCGCCTGGACTCAGCGTGCTTGCGCGTCGCGCGTTGACGGCTCGGGTTCCATCGAGCGCAAGCGAAGCTGGAGCACTTCCGCGTGTCGTGCGGCCAGTGCCCTGAAGACTGCGCTGTACGTTTGCCAAGCGGCGTCTTGCTTGGGACCAGCGGCGGGGTCGCAGTATTCGAGTGCGGCGACACAAGCCTCTTTCGCTTGGGTCGATTTCTCGCCGCATGCGTTCGAAAGCAGCGCAGCCACGGTGTTTTTCATGACGGGATCGACCGCGGCGCAGCACGCAGCACGAATCGATCGAAGGCCTGCACTACCACGCGCAAAATTCAACATGGAGGCGGCCGGTGCTTTGGGAGATTGCACCGTGATACGGTCGTGAGCGTCGATGAAAAGTGGATCGCCAGTCCACACTTCAACGATCGCGCCATCTCGCCAGAAGCAAATGGCGGTGTCTTCGTCGTGGAGCGCGACGAGTGTGACTTGATCTGCGACCACTTCGCCGATGCTCTGGTCGATTTGTTTGAACGAAACTTTGCCGGAGCTCAAGGAATCAGGGGTTTCGCCGTGGGTAGCGCCGTCGCCTCGAATCTCGTCGCAAAAGAGAAGTGGTGCGCGGCCGACGGTGTCTGCTGCCGCGATCGAAAGCGTTGGTGATGAGTCGCTCGCGCCGATCCGTCGCCATGATTTCTCACCCGTTGCACGCGCGAATCGGACGAGGATCGTCTTTGCAGTCGGAGTCGTGGTGGTGGGCTCTGTTACGGAAGCTGCATCGGCTTCAACAGGGGTGCTCGTTTCGTGCGCGACCCGCAGTTCAAGTTCGAGTTCACTCTCCGTCGCTCGGGTCACCTTCACCGCGTTCCCCGAAACGGCGACGCTCAGCGGCGAGTCATCGGCCATCGCGCGTTCGACGCGGGAGTCACTGTGCGCGCAGGCTTCCACGCACGTTCGTGCGAAACACGGCGATGCGAGTAGGGCAGCCGCCGCAACGCTGAGCACACGGAAATTTGAACTGTGCCAAAGCGCGAAATCGATCGCAATTCTCCGCTGATGCGTTGCCACTTGTTCCTCCATAGATGCCTGTTCAATGGTACTTTGAAAGCCTTCACCTGCAATCTTCCACGGAGATCGATATGAAACTTGGTGTCATGGCAGCCCTGTTCGCCGGTCGCAAACTCGAAGATGTCGCCGCGTATTGCGCGGAGATCCAACTCGATGCGATCGAGCTTCCTGTCGGTGCCTATCCAGGCAAGCCGTTCTTCGATCCCGCGAAAGTGCTTGCTTCAAAGAAGGAACAGGACCGGATCAAAGGCATTCTGCAGGATCACGACCTTGCGTTGTCAGGTCTTGCGGTGCACGGCAATCCAGTGCATCCCGACAAGAAGCATGCGGCGAACGATCACCGCGACTTCGTGAACGCCGTGAAGCTCGCTCCGCTGCTTGGCACCGATGTGGTTATCACGTTCTCCGGTTGCCCCGGCGGATCGAAGACCGACAAGATGCCGAACTGGGTGACCTGCGCGTGGCCGCCAGATTACATGGCGATCCTCGAGTACCAGTGGAAGCAGGTGCTTGTGCCGTACTGGTCGACGCAAGCGCGTTTGTGCGCGCAGCACGGCGTGAAGGTCGCGTGGGAAGCGCATCCTGGTTTCTGCGTCTACAACCCGGACACGCTCATTCGCCTGAGCGAGCAATCGATGAAGGCGTCGGGATTGAAGGGAAAACCAGTCCTCGGCGCGAATCTCGATCCATCGCACTTCTTCTGGCAAGGCATCGATCCAGTCGAAGCAGCGCGCGTCCTCGGCGAAGCGGGGCTTCTCTTCTACGTGCATGCGAAGGACACCGAACTGCATCCGCATCAGGGACGCGTCAATGGCTACAACGACGCGCGGCCCTACACCGACATCAAGAATCGCGCGTGGAATTTCCGCACGTGTGGATACGGTCACGGTCACGAGTTCTGGAAGCCGTTCGTCTCGATGCTGCGTCGTCACGGATACGACCACGTGCTCTCGATCGAACACGAGGATTCGCTCATGTCGATTGAAGAAGGCCTCGAGCGCGCAGCAGCGTTCCTCACCGAAGCGATCATCACGGATCCGGCGGCGAAGCCGTGGTGGTGTTGATCAGGTGGTGTTGAGCCGCGACCAATCGCGCTTCCGTTGCGTGAGGAAGTTTCAGTCCGTGCCGAAGGGTGTCTTCGATGAGTTACGACGAATCACGCGCACTTCTCGGTGAACCTGAACGGCCACGCCGCCCGATGCCGATCCTTGCGATCGTGCTCGGTGCTGCGTTTTTTGCGAGTGTCGGCGTCGCTGCGGGGCTCGTTGTTTCTGCGCGACGAGCAACGGACGAAGCGGTGGAGGCGCGCGCCGTGAGCGAAGCCAAGGCCGCGGAAGATGCACGATTTGCGGCGGCCCGCGTCGCCGAACTCGAAGCCACGGCGCAAGCAGCAGAAACGCGCGCAGCGGAGGAAGCAGTCCGACGCGCACGCGCGGAAGTCGAAGCAACGCGCGTATCTGGGGCAGCCGCGATCTTGCGTGCGATTTTGAAGGCGTCGACCGATGGTGTTCCTGGCGCGCCACCAAGGCGGGCTCTACATGAGATTCTTCGCGGCGAAGTGCTGACGACGCTGCGCGAAAGTATGTCGCGCGAAGAGGGTCTTGAAGTTGTGCTTGCCATTGTGCGCTCGATGGCGCTTGATCCGCGCGTTGCGAATGTTGCGATGGCCCGCGCGGATCTTGCGTTTGTGAAGGATTTTCTCGCGGAAGCTCAGTCACTCTACGGAGCCGATGCGGAAGCACGCGTAGAGGCGCTCCTCGCGGTGGCGCAAATGTCGGTGGCGTACGCGGATGTCCCAGCGCTCGATCCAGCGTCTCGCGCGATACTTCGCGAAAACGCAGCGACATGCGTCGAAGAAGTCGTGCGTCTGCGCACAGCCCTTGGCGGCCGCGCACTTGCAATTGCGCTCGAATTGCGCGGACGATTGGCGCGCGCAACTGGTGATCTCGCGAAGGCCACAGCCGATTTCGAAGCAGCGCGAGCGGCCCTCGGCGATACGCCTGACGTGAGCGATGCAGCGC
>JBJOHQ010000384.1:0-5315 GCA_046047595.1 Planctomycetota bacterium
ATTCCGCGCTGAACTTCTCACGAAACTCGAGAAGCAAGTCCAGACTGGTGGCGAAGGCGCTGCTTTCGCGATCAATGAAAGCACGAACACACTGCACTACATGCGCGCCATCGCACTCGACGCGAGTTGCATGGTGTGCCACGGCGATCCGCGCGGCGAATTCGACGCAGATAAAGATGGCAAGGATCCACTCGGATTCCGCATGGAAGGCTGGAAAGTCGGCGGTACGCACGGTGCCTATGAAGTGGCCATTCCGCTCGCAACGGTCGACGAACAGGTCGCTGGATTTATCTCGAGCGGGCTTGTCTGGACGGGCCCGATGCTTGTCGTCGGAGCGTTCGGCTTCGCATTCCTCTTGAAGCTCACTTTCGGTCGGCCGATGCAGGCGATGATCGACCGCGTTCGCGATATCGCGGAAGGCGAGGGCGATCTGACCAAACGTCTTGACGACTCTTCGCACGACGAACTCGGAACGATGGCAGGGTGGTTCAACAAGTTCGTCGGAAAACTCGAGGGAATCCTCGGTGATATCCGCAAGGGTGCGTCTGAGATCGATGCGGGTAGTTCGCAGGTTTCATCGACAAGCCAGTCGGTCGCCAGCGGTGCGAGTCAGCAAGCCGCAAGCCTTGAGGAGATCAGCGCGAGCCTTGAGGAAATGAACGCCATGACGGAACGCAACGCGCAGAACGCCACGGCTGCCGTGAATCGCTCGGACGACGCACGCGTACGCGCCGACCAATGCAAGGAGCAAATGGTTCGCATGAGCGAAGCAATGGGCGCGATCAAGCAATCGAGCGACTCGATCGCGAAGGTGCTCAAGGTCATTGATGAGATCGCATTCCAAACCAACTTGCTCGCACTCAACGCTGCGGTTGAAGCTGCTCGCGCTGGCGAAGCAGGAAAGGGCTTTGCGGTTGTCGCTGAAGAAGTGCGAAATCTCGCAGGTCGCTCGGCACAGGCTGCGCGTGAAACCGCGGCGATGATCGAGGAATCGACGAATCGGGCAGAGCGTGCGGTTTCGATTTGCGGCGAGGTTGATACGTCGCTGCGAACGATCGTGGATGGCACACGTGAGGTCAACGAACTCCTCGCGCAAATCGCAAACGCAAGTCGCGAGCAAGCGCAGGGCATTGGGCAAATCAACACCGGTGTTGCCGAACTCGACAAGGTCACGCAGCAGAACGCTGGAAACTCCGAAGAATTGGCTGCTGCAAGTGAGCAAACGGCCGCGCAGGTCGCGAGCCTCAAGCAAGTCGTCGGCCAATTCAAGGTTGGCACGTAAGGAGAGCTGGTACGGAAGCCCTCGCAGTCAGTGCTCCCGCACCCAACGAAACAGGCGCCACACTCGTGTGGCGCCTGTTCCTTTGCTTGATGAATGTATCGGCGGAAATCTCGAAAGCCGCGTTGAGCGTCAGCTCAATCCGCCCTTGAGTTCCTTGCCACTGCCCCACGCAGCACGGAGGCGCTTGAGTGCATTGTCTTCTTCGCGCGCAACAACCGGCGAGTCATCACGACCACGCTTGCGACCGAAGACTGCACCGAAGCCAGCGTCTGCCTTCGTTCCTTGACGCTCGCCGCCAGTGCCAGCAACATTTTGAGCAGGCTCAGGACGCTCAGGTGGCTCGACGAGGGCCTTGATCGAGAGGCTGATGCGCTTCTTGCCGACATCGATCGAAAGAACCTTGCACGTCACGATCTCATTCGCGCGCAGCGCCTTGTCGACACTCGGGATGCGCTCGTGGCTGATCTCCGAAATGTGCACGAGGCCTTCGATGCCAGGCGCGATTTCGATGAATGCACCGAACGGCATGAGCTTCGTCACGCGGCCAGTGACAGTGCCACCAGCCTCAAGAGTTTGCATCGCGGAGACGCCAGGATCTGCCACGAGTTGCTTGAGGCCAAGGCCGATCTTCGGCGGCGTCGCCGCAAGATCCAACTTGATGACCTTCACGGTCACGACGTCACCGACCTTCACAACGTCAGCGGGGCTCTTCACGCGCTCGTGCGAGAGATCCGAAACGTGGATAAGGCCGTCGACACCGCCGATGTCCGCAAACGCGCCGTAGCTCTGCACACTTGTGATGGTGGCTTGACGAGTCTGGCCGATTTCAAGCACTGCGAGCAGCTTTTCACGCTGTTCCGCGCGCTCAGACGCGATGACTGCCTTGCGGCTCACGACGAGGCGATTCTTGTCCTTGTTGAGTTCCACGATCTGCACGGGGAACTTCTCGCCGATGAACACCGAGATGTCAGCGACATGGCGCACGTCGACCTGACCCGCAGGCATGAAGCCCTTGTGGTGCGCGATCTCCATCTCCAAGCCGCCCTTGTTCATGCCAGTGCAGCGGGCTTCGACGATTTGGCCGATTTCGAGCGTTCCCCAATCAGCCTTCTGAACCGCGCCTTCGAGGCTCAGGATCGAGAGACCCTCAAACGGATCGAAGCGCTCAACGATGAATCCGCGCTCGCTTCCAACGACTGGAGGTTGTTGGTCGCCGGCGGCAAGGAATTGTGCCAGCGGGCAAACGCCCTGCGAGCGTGGCCCGAACTCGACGAAGACGTCGCCCGAGTGCACGCGAATGATCGTGCCTTGGCGAACTTGACGCCCGCGTTGCGAGCCGCGTGGTGCGGCGCTTTGGCTTTCAAGTTCCTCAATCGACATGCCGCCAAGCGCGGCCTCGATTTCTCGTTCGAGTTCGGCATCGAAGCCTGAGGAACGTGGGGCGGGACGGGACGAATTCGTGTTGGTGGGATCGCTAGACATTGGTGGATCAACTCGAGTCGAGCAGCGTACCTTCTCCCGCGTGCCATGACCAATCGTCGATTCGCAAGAAGTTGTGCGAGATTGCGAGATTGCGAGACACGCGTGTCAAGGACCTCATTCAAGGACCTCATTCAAGGACCTCATTCAAGGACCCCATGCTCGCATTGGCGTCGTGCCTTGCGGTCTACGGGTCGTCTGGTTCGACTCTCCATCCGAGGGCAGCGCGGGGCGATTTGAACATCGAGTCTGAGTTCGTCCCGTGTCGTCCCACGTTGTCCCACGTCGTTCGTTGTCCTCGCTCGCCTGGCCGACACCGTTTGAGGTGGCGCGCTAGGCGCTGAAACTGGATGGGTGGTGAAGTCCGAGAACCGGCGCTCGACGGCCGGCTCTCGCAGTGTCCGAGAACTGTCAAAATCGTCTCGACCCATCAGAGCAGGGGTCGTTATCATCCGCCCTCCCCGTCGCCGGGGACAGAACTGGAGAGACCGACATGGCAAGTGCGAAGACCGCTTGGGGCATTGAGATCGGCCAGTACGAAGTCAAGGCCATTCAGCTCGAGGTGGCTGGTGATGGCGTTCGCGTACGCGACTTCTGGGTTCAGAAGCATGACATCGTTTTGACGAATCCCGAGTTGCGTGCCGATGGCGCCGACGGTGCGATCAGCAAGGCACGCGTTGTTCTTGAAATGACGCTCTCGCAACTCGCGACACAAAAGAAACTCGAAGGCTCACCAGTCGTTCTGAGCTTCAGTTGGATGCAGAATCGAGGGTTCGCGCGCTTCTCGAAGCTTCCGCCCGTTGAGAGTGACAAGCAAATTGAGAGCCTTGTCCGCTACGAAGCGGAACAACAGATTCCTTTCCCGCTCGACGAAGTTGAATGGGACTTTCATGCGTTCAAGACCGAAGATTCGCCTGACGTCGACGTTGGCATCTTTGCCATCCAACGCGAGCCGCTCGAGGATTTCCTCGCGCTCGTGAGCGACAAGCTCGGCATCGCACCTGTCGCGGTGACTCTCTCGCCTGTCGCGCTTTACAACGCGATGGCGTTTGATCGCGACATCATCGAGCGCAATGAATCGCTCGTGCTCGTCGACATCGGCACCTCGGCAACGGACCTCATCGTCGCCGACGGGAAGCGTTGTTGGATGCGCACCTTCCCACTCGGCGGACATGACTTCACTGAGGCGATTACCAACGAGCAGAAGTTCAGCTATAAGCAAGCCGACGATCTCAAGCAGAAGAGCGCGACCAGTGAGCATGCAAAGACGATCATGAGTCTCATGCGCCCTGTGCTCATCGATCTCGTGGGTGACGTTCAAAAGTCGTTGGGTTTCTACGGTCAACAGAACAAAGAAGCTCGGCTTAAGAACGTGCTCGGGCTCGGCTCGACCCTCAAGATTCCAGGCCTTCGCAAGTTCTTGGGGATTCAGTTGAATCTTGAGGTGGAGCGCCTCGACGGATTCCGCAAACTCACGATCGACGGCATCACGCCATCGACTCCGAAGGCTAAGAAGGGCGCAGAGTCCGCTGAACCTGCGTCGCCAAGCCTCGCTGCTGCGGATTTTGCTGAACACACGCTGAATTTCGCGGTGGCCTACGGACTTGCGCTTCAAGGCCTCGAAATGGCCGCGATCAATGTCAACCTGCTTCCGCTGAATCGCATGCGGAATCAGATATGGCAGAAGAAGCAGCGTTGGTTCGCTGCCGCTGCTGCCGTTGCCGTCGCTGCAGGCGGCTTGATGTTCGTGCGCGGCATTCTCGATAATGCGGCACTCGGTGATGTCTCGGCGAAGGCTGCGGCGGAACAGCAGGTGAGTCGCGCGAAGCGCTATCAAAGCGATATCGCGAGCGTCTCAAGCGACGTCGGTGCGCGCTCGAAGAACATGCTCGCGCTGCTTGAAGATCGCGAAGTTTGGCCGTTCATCGTGAACGACGCCGTCCGTGCGGTTGCCGCCGGCAATGATTCTTCCGCGGTGGCGGATGGAGTCGACCTCTCGAAGTCCGACGACAAGCGCCGTCAAACGTTGCTGCGCGATCTTTCAGGAACGTACAAGTTCAGTGGTGGCAAGCGTGTCATCGAGGTCACACTCAACGTCGAGGCAAACGCTGGTGATTCTCCCGCTGAACACTTTGCCGGAACCGTGGGCAAGTGGTTGCAAGAGAATTCCAAGCGGGACGGTGTTCCGTACACGATTGACAACGTCAAGTGGACCTACTCCAAGATGAAGGTGAACTCAGATGGTTCGCTCGCGTCAGAGGCATCCTCTTCGACGGCTGCGACCAACGCACCTGAAGCCCCCACTGGAATCGAAGGTGGCAATTTCTCTGCGCCCGGCGGTTCCTTCACTGCTGGCGGAACCGAAGGTGGGAACAACTTCGGTGGTCTCTCTGGCAAGCGCACAGCGGGCCAAGGCGGCACGCTGAATCGCCCAGGTGGACGACTCGGTGGTACCGGTGCAGGTGGCGGGTTCAACGCTCCTGGCGGGAACGACGATGCCTCTGCACTCGGGAACGGCGATCCGAAGTTCAAGCGCGGGGAAGGGCAGGGGGAG
>JBJOHQ010000385.1:0-3799 GCA_046047595.1 Planctomycetota bacterium
GCGGGACTGGTCGACAACGTCGATTTCAGCGAGCAATCAAGCGTGGATGGCGACGAGGGCAATCGACTTCGCCCAGACATGACGGTCCGCCTCCCAGGCGGTCGCTTCGTACCGATCGACGCGAAGGTGCCGATGAATGCGTATCTCGACTCGCTTGATGCGTCGCTTTCAGACGCGGCACGCTACGAACGTCGATCGATGCACGCACAGGCGTTGCGATCTCACGTTCGCGCGCTTTCGTCGCGCGAGTATGCGAAGGCACTCGGCGGCGGTGTTGAGATTACGGTGCTCTTTGTTCCGCTTGAAAGCGGCTTGATCGCAGCGCTTGAAGAAGATGCGACGATCTATCAAGAAGCGCTCTCGAAGGGCGTGATCATTACCACGGCATCGACGCTTCTCGCGCTTCTCCGCACTTGTGCGATGCAGTGGCAGCAAGCAAAACTCAACGAAAACGCGCGGCGAATCGGCGAAAACGCGAAGGAACTTCTCGACCGAATCAGCAAGTTCGCCGAGCACTTGGACAAGGTCGGCTCAGGTCTCAACAACGCGACGAAGAGTTACAACGCGGCCGTCGGAAGTTTCAACACACGACTCTTGCCAAGTGCGCGCGATACCGCAGAACTCGCGGGCGACATCGCACTCGCGCCTGAAGAACTCGCGCCTGCCGAAACGTCGACGCGCGAAGTTGCAGGCGTCGTGCGTGCACTTCCTGACGCGTAATCGCGGGGTAGCGCTATGTCGGCGCTGTGAGAGCACTGCGTCAGCGCTATGAGAGCATTGCGTCAGCGCGTGTCGCGCGTCACTCTTCCCCGATGGGTCGCAAATGCACGACTTCGCCGTGCAGAAGCGCCGGACACGACGCCGCGATCGCTTCCGCTTCGCGTGCGCTCGAAACTTCAATGACGAAGTAGCCCGTGAGTGTCGTCGCATTCACATCAAGCGGCGCAGCTTCGGCTTGTCCGCTGTTGTCGAGGCCGATCACGACGCCACCGCGCCCGAGCGGATTTCCTTCCTTGAGGATGCCCTTCGACTTGAGGTCGCGCACCCAGAGGCCGTACTTCTTCAGAAGATTGTCGCGCTCGGCGATAGGCATGCGGTGCCACGCGTCGTTCGACTGGTACATCAGGATGGCGAACTGCATCTTGCCGTGCATGCGCGCTTCGGTGGCTGAACTCACAGTTGGTGTGTTCGTGCTCGTCGATGCGCACGCAGCGAGAAACGGAACGGCGCAGAGTGAAACAAAGAGGATCGATTTCATAGTGCTTTTTGCGCGACATCGCGCGGCGAGAGGAAAGGGCGCACGAGAAGCAGTCCGACAACGGTGCATGCGCTCGAGATGATGGATGTCCATCCTCCCTGTTGTACGCTGGCGACGATGCTCCAGCCGGCGAGTGCGAGGTAGAGGAGTGGGACGAACGGATAGAGCGGAACGCGGAATGGGCGGGGAGCGTCGGGCATGGTGCGTCGCAGCACAATGACGGCGGCGACCGAGAGTGACGAGAAGATGTTCACGAGCACGGTGAGCAGGCCGAAAATCTCATCGAGCGAACCGAGCGCAAGTGGTATGACGCTTGCGATGAGCGTGACGAGGAGGGCGCGCGCGGGAACACCGTCGCTACGTCGAACGCCTGTCCACGCGGGGATTTCGCGCGAGACCGCCATCGACTCAAGAATGCGCGCCGCGGTGATGGTGCCCGAGACAATCGTCGAGAAGAAGAGGAGTGCGATGACGCCTGTCATCACGAAGCCAATCGATTCGCCGAAGAGAAGCCGCGCGGCGACGGAGCCGATCGCGGGAAGTTCTTTCCCGTCTGCTGTCAGCATGGCCGTCGGATCGATGACGCGGAGATAGACAAGGTTCACGCCGAGATAGAGCGCAAAAACAAGCAGAATTGAAGCGATGATCGCGCGGGGGATGTTGCGGCCAGGCTTTCGAATGTCTCCCGCGATGTCTGCGCCGGTGGACCATCCGAGATAGGCAAAACTCACGGTCAACGTCGCATTTGCAACGGCGGGTGAGAAGAGACTCGGCGCATCAGTTGGCGGTGGCGCCGCGCGTCGTTCGGTCACAGGGACAAGCAGACCCGCCACGACAAACAGCGCGACGAAGGCAATTTTCAGCACGGAGAGCGCGGTGTTGAACGCGTATCCAGCACGAAGCCCAGGGAGTTGCGAGAGGTATGCGATGACGATGGTGCCGACCGCGATCGTGTGATCGGAGAGATCCTGCGGCACGAGTTCATCGACGTATTGCGCGAAAAGCAGCGCGACCGCCGCGATCGACAGGAAGTAACCCGAGAGAATCGTCACCATCGCGACGAGGTATCCGACGGTCGATCCGAAGGCGCGCCGCGCGAATTCCACGCTTCCGCCAGAGCATGGAATCATCGCACCGAGTTCCGCAAGCGCGAGTCCGCCGCACAACGCGAGTACGCCGCCGATCACCCACGGCGCGAGCACATTTGCTGGCGTTCCGACAGAAGCCCCGAACTGTCCGGTGAGCGAGAAGATTCCGCTGCCAACCATCGCCGCAACGATCATCCCTGTCGCGCCTACAGCACCGATGACGCGATGATGGTCAGCGCCGTAAGGAACGCTGCCCGGTGTGTTGGTCGCTGGGCGTGGCGCGTCTTGATTCACGACAACCTGCACGAAGGTTCGAGCGCACGGACCTCATCCACGATCGGTGTGAGATCGCGCAAGAGTCCATCGCCAACGTCGTAAATCCAGCCGTGCACTTGCACGCCTTGCGAACGCGCCGCAAGAAGCACGGGCGATTCGCGTACGTGCACAACTTGCACCGCCACGTTCAGTTCGCACAGTCGGCGTGACTGCGCGACGGCGGTTGGTTCGCGCTCGATGTCTTCTTTGTAGTGCTTCGCGATGTCGCGAATGTGTCGAATCCAGTGATCGACGATGCGGCCTTCGGTTGGTTGCAGCGCCGCTTGAACGCCGCCGCAGCCGTAGTGTCCACAGACGATGATGTCTTCGACACCGAGCGCGTTGACCGCGAAATCAAGCACGGCGAGGCAATTCAAATCGCTGTGGACAACGAGGTTCGCGACGTTGCGATGCACAAACACCTCGCCCGGCGGCAACCCGATGATTTCGTTTGCGGGAACGCGGCTATCTGCGCAGCCAATCCAGAGATAGCGCGGTTTCTGCTGCGATGCGAGCCCTTTGAAAAAGCCTGGTCGCTCGCGTTCCATGCGCGCAGACCACGCTCGGTTGTTCTCGAGAAGGTGTTCGATCGACATAGGGCGCATCCTATGGGATACGCGCGTGGCGTTCACGGGACAGAGGTTTCGTGCGCGCCCCGCATGCGAAGTGCTCTCGCGTATCTTGCGGTCATGCATCGCGCGCTCTCGCAACATATGACCGAGCGACTTTCCCGTCTTGCCATCGAATTGCCGACGTGGGGCTTCGCCGACACTGGTACGCGATTTGGGAAGTTCCTGCAGGACGCCGCCGCGATCACGCTGGAGGACAAACTCGACGATGCGGCCGAGGTGCATCGGCTCACGGGTGCCTGTCCGTGCGTTGCGGTGCACGTCCTTTGGGACGTGCCTGAAGGCGGTGCGCGCGCGCTTGCCGATGCGGCTGCCGCGCGCGGGTTGCGGATCGGCTCGATCAACCCGAACGTCTTTCAAGATCAGTGCTATCGACATGGTTCGGTCGCAAACGAGGACGCGGCTGTGCGTCGCCATGCGATGCAACACTTGCTCGACTCGGTGGCGCTTGCACGGGCGGTTGGCTCGCGCACGCTCGCCCTTTGGTTTGCCGACGGCACGAACTACCC
>JBJOHQ010000386.1:0-2519 GCA_046047595.1 Planctomycetota bacterium
GAGGTCATCGGCATCACCAACATGGGGATCACCGGCGGCGAAGCCCTCGGTTTTGCGATTCCCGCGCGCTACGTGAAGGATTTCATCCGCAATCGCGAAGCGTTCGCGTACGACCGGAACAACCCAAACTCGGGCCACAACTACCAAAAGCCGCCCGTGCGAACGAAGGAAGGCGCGCCGCCGAGCTTGCAAGATGGCTCATCGGGCGGCGCGCGGAAGTCGTAACTCAAATCTGGAATGACACGCGACTGGCGCGCGTCTTCGCGGCGCGAAATCTCAACGCGTCATCACCGCGCAAGATCCAGTTCGAGTGTTTGCATCTCCCAAATCTCCTCATCTCTCGAATCTCCTCATCTCTCCAATCTCGCAACGATCGGTTTCAGGGAACTCAATAGGGAACTCAACAGGGAACTCAACCATGTCTCGACTCCATAGCGCCATGCTCCTCGCAACACCCGCCATGTTCATCGCGACCCTCGCCTCGGCGGGTGATGCGCTCTCGATCCGCGAATTGGCACCTGCCAATGCAATCGTGGTCGTCGGTGCCGACGATGTGCGTGGCATGATCGATCGCATGGGCCCAACCGCGCTCGGCAAGTTGTGGAACGACCCTGCGTTGGCGGAAGAGGTCAAGTCGATCAAGTCGAGTTTCCAAGAGGGCGTCAACGAAGCGGCAACCGCTGCGGGTATTGACCCGTCGACCGTGACGTGGCCGTCGAGTGTTGGACTCGCCGTGATGGCGGAAGTCGACGAGGAACTTGGGCTCCCAACCGCGCAATACATCTTCTTCTGCGACTGGGCGAAAGAAGCCGAAGGCGCCGCGAAGATGATCGAGGCGTTCGTGACGAACGCGGAGAAGGAAGCGAAAGAGGGCGGAAGCGACGTGACGGTCGAAGAAGTCCGCGGTCGCCGCGTGCTTGTGATGAAGGAGAAGGCAGTCGAAGAGGGCGCTGAAGACGGTATGGGCGAGGAAGGCATGGATGAGTTCAGTCCGTTCGGCATGATGCCGGACCTCGGACCGAAGGAAACCTGCATGGTGCACGACGGCTCGCGCATGTTGGTTGCGAGTTCGGTTGCGACCATGGACATGCTGCTCGCACGCGTCGACGGTGCGCGCGAGAAGCCCGTTGGCGACAGTGAGAACTTCAAGGGCGCGATGGACGTTGCCGGCGGCGTAGGTGACATCTACGCGGTGCTCTCAACCGACAACGCGAAGCCGCTTCTCGCTGCATTCCCGCCCTTCATGATCATTGAGCCGCTCGTCGGTCGATTCTTCGGCAACATCGAAGCGTGGAGCCTCGCGGTTCACCTCCGCGATGGCGTGATCGAGCAGAACATTGGCTGCTACGTGCCCGATGGCAAGGTGGGTCTCCTCGCGTTGATTGATGCACCAACAGCTCCGTCTGCGCCACCGGCGATCGTGCCTTCCGATGCGATCAGTTACGGACGCATGAACGTGCGCTTCGACAAGATGGTTTCGGTCATCGACGAGGCGATCGCGGGGCTGCCCGCCGATCAAGCGGAGATGATCAAGCCGCAGATCGACATGTATCGCCCCGCGATGACCGCAGCGTTCGCGGCGATGGGGCCTGAAGTGCACATGTGGTCGCTTGAAGCGGACGCGGCTGATCCGCTTGCGGCTGGCACGATGGTCACCGCGATCGCGATGAAGAATGACAAGGAAAGCGCGGCCGCAGTCAGCGACTTCATGAACTTGCTTCCGCTTGGACTTCAGTCGCGCGATTTCAACGGCATGACGATCATGTCCGATGAGTTCTCACCTGTGGCCATCGGACTTGGCGGCGGCTACATGGTTGTCGGCGAAACGAAGAGCGTCGAGCAGGCGCTGCGCGCGGTCGACGCGAAGGGTGAGCAAGGACTCGCGGGCGATGCGCAGTGCGCTGCCACGATGGGCATGCTTGGGAAGGATCCCGTCGTCGGCATGGCTTGGTGGAATCTCGGTCGCCAGATGGAATCGACGGGCCGCATGCTCGCAACGCTCACCGATCAAGTCGGCGGAGCTGCAGGATTCGGTGAAGACGGTGCGATCCCAGGCGTGGATGTCGGTATGGACGATCTCACCGGCATGACGAAACTCTTCAAGGCCGAAGTCGTGAAGCGTTGCTTCGGTGATGCGCTGCTCGATTTCACGTCGACGAAGGCCGGCTTCATGACGCGTTACCGCATGATGCCAGCCGCGGCGGCGAAGTGATTTCGCGGGATTTGACAGTCAGAGAGACGAAACCTCAAAGAAACACGCCGCGCAATGTGCGGCGTGTTTCCTTTGGTGATCATCCTTTGGAGATCAGGGGTGATCGTGAGTGATCCCGCGTGATTCCGCGTGATCACAGGTGATCAGGATGTTGCTTCCGGTTGTTTCGCGAGCCACTGCATCGCCGCGTCGATCTCGCGAATCCCAAGTGTGTGAAAGTCGTCGTGACGCGCGTGCGCAATGTTCGCCCACTGCGAGCGTCGCGCGGCCTGCGCGATTGCGCGCGCTTCTTCGAGTGGCGTCACGG
>JBJOHQ010000387.1:0-7955 GCA_046047595.1 Planctomycetota bacterium
ATCGCAGGCAAGTCGATCGAAGCCGCCAATCTCAGAGGACTCGAGGGCCTCTATCTCGCGCAGGTTGCGCGCGGCGACGAGATCATCGCACCCGTCGAACCCACCACCCTTCTGCAAGCAAACGATCGACTTTTTTTCGTGGGCGATGTCGCCGCCGTCGTTCAACTGCAGAAACTACGCGGCCTTGCGCCGGCCACCAATCAAGTGGAAAAACTCGGTGCCGATCGCTTCCGAAGATTCCTCGTTGAGGCCGTTGTCAGCGATTCAAGTCCGCTGCTTGGGAAGACGCTTCGTGAGTCGCGATTTCGCAACGTCTACGGCGCGGTTGTCATCGCAATTTCGCGAAACGGCGCGCGCATCGAAAACGTGAAACTCGGCACCGTGACACTCAAAGAAGGCGACGTCCTGCTGCTTGAGACCAAAGAAGCGTTCATGAACGCCTATGGCTCTTCGCGTGAGTTTCTTTTAGTGCGACGTATCGAAGACTCCGAGCCCGTGCGCCATGAACGGGCGCCTATCGCAGGCGCGATCTTGCTTGGAGTGATCCTGATCGCCACGATTCGACCGTTCGGATTCGAGATGTTCCACGCGGCGCTTCTGGGTGCGGGTCTCATGATCGCGACACGATGCTGCACAGGGGCACAAGCGCGCCGTGCACTCAACGTTCGCCTGATTTTCGTCATCGCTGGATCGATCGCACTCGGGCTTGCGCTCGAGAAATCAGGGACAGCGGCATACTTCGCGACACACTTGGTTGCGTTGAGCCAAGGAAACCTGCTTGCCACGATCGCATGCCTCTACTTCGCGACGTTTGTTCTCACCGAACTCCTGTCGAACGCCACCGCTGCCGCGCTCGTCTTCCCAATTGCGATGAATGCTGCAACCGCTGAAAGCGGCGGCTTTGATCCGAAGTACGCTGCGATCATTGTCATGATTGGAGCGAGTGCGAGTTTCGCAACACCCATTGGATATCAAACAAATCTCATGGTTCAGGGCCCCGGTGGTTACCGCTTTTCTGATTACATGAAGATCGGCATCCCGCTCGGCCTGCTGACAGGTGTTGTGGCAGTGACCACGATCTGGTTCCTCGCTCAACAATGATCATTGGTACGAAGACTGGGATGAATACTGCGATCAACACTGGATATTCCATGCAAGACGCTCGACTTACCACGATGATTCAGGCTGTTGCAAAGGCTGCGATCGCCACCCGATTTGTTCACGCATCGACCAACATCGATGGCCTTGCAAAGGAGGACAAGAGTCCTGTCACCGTTGCAGACTGGGCGAGTCAGGCAGTGGTCGCGATTGAACTCTCACGATCCGAGTTTGCCGCGCTTGCGCTCGTCGGTGAGGAGGAAGCTGATACGTTGCGATCTCCGGAAAGCGCGGAGTTGCGAAAGCGGGTCGTTGAAGCCGTGACGCGCGCCGTTGGGCCGGTCCGAGAGGATGAGGTGCTCGCTGCGATTGACCGGGGACGTGCCGTGCCAGACGGTCGTTTCTTCACGCTCGATCCCGTGGACGGCACGAAAGGCTTCCTGAGAAGGCAGCAGTACGCGATCTCACTTGCGCTTCTTGAGCAGGGACAAGTTGTTGCGGGAGTCGTCGGTTGCCCGAATCTCCCGGCGACAAACGGAAACTACGACATTGCGGACGCGCACGGAACACTCGCGTGGGCGACGCGTGGCGGCGGCGCATTTGGATGTGCGTGCGCGGCAAACGAAGTCGCGCATGCGAAACGATTGACGATTGCCCCCTGGACGCTGGGCGCACCGGTACGGGCCTGTGAATCGGTCGAGAGCGGACACTCTAAGCAAGATCTCTCCGCTGAGTTGCTCGCAGAAGTCGGCAGCCCAGGCACTCCCGCGCGACTCGATAGTCAATCGAAGTACGTTGTTGTCGCTCGAGGTGGCGCGGATGCATACCTTCGCCTTCCCACGAAGAAGGACTATCGCGAGAAAATCTGGGATCACGCTGCGGGCGCGCTTGTCGCGACCGAGGCGGGCGCGCGCGTCTGTGACGTCGATGGAAAGCCCCTTGATTTCGGGCACGGACGCGAACTCAGCGTCAATCGCGGTGTCTTCGCTGGCCATCCCGAAGCTGTTGAGCAACTCGTCCGCGCCTTCCGCGCGCGCGGTCTGTAGATCGGTCTTGGGAAGACGAACTTCGGTTCTCGCGAGTTGAGTTCGCTCACGTGTGAGGAGTTCGCTCACGCGACAAGAATGCGCTTACGCGACAAGAATGCGCTCACGCGACAAGTGTGCGCTTACGCGAGCACTTCACGGCTCTTCAGGAGTTCGATGATCGCCTGCGCGAGTTGTTCTGGCGGCGACTCGTGCGATGCCAGCACCAACTCGGGGCGTTCGGGAGACTCGTAGGGCTGATGAATGCCCGTGAAGTCACGGATCTCCCCAGCGCGAGCTTTCTTGTAGAGCCCCTTCGGATCACGGCTTTCCGCCACCTCGAGCGGGACATCCACGAAGACTTCGAAGAACGGCAGTGACCACTCGTCGTGCAGAGCGCGGACCTGATCGCGGTCCTCGCGAAAGGGACTCACGAGGCTCGCAAGAACAATGACCCCCGCATCTGCGAGGATCCGGCAAACCTCCCCAGTGCGTCGGACATTTTCGCGGCGATCCTCCGCCGAGAACCCAAGGTTCCGGTTGAGTCCATGTCGAAGATTATCACCGTCGACCCGATAGCAGAGCCGCCCAGCGCCGATGAGCAACGCTTCGACAGCGACTGCGACTGTGCTCTTGCCCGAGCCCGACAGTCCAGTCAACCAAATGGTCGCCCCACGCTGCGCGAGAAGGCGCTCTCGGTCCTTCCGGCTGACTGTGCCACCGTGCCAAACGACATTCGTTGATTTTTCGACCATAGATGACCTCTCATTGCGCCGTTTGGCGACTGTTGACCGATACCCTATCGACCCTTCGGAGCAAGCGCATGGAAGAAACGAGACTGACACACCTCAAAGAACTCGAAGCGGAAAGCATCCAGATTTTCCGCGAAGTTGTGGCGAGCTTTGAGCGGCCGGTGATGCTTTATTCGATCGGCAAGGATTCCGCGGTGCTCTTGCACCTCGCGATGAAGGCGTTCTATCCCGCAAAGCCGCCGTTCCCTTTGCTTCACGTCGACACGACTTGGAAGTTCAAGGAGATGTACAAACTTCGCGATGAGTACGTCGCGAAGGAACTTGGCCTCGACCTTTTGGTGCATATCAACCAAGAAGGCCTGAAGGCAGGGATCAATCCGATCACCCACGGTTCGCGTAAGCACACCGACATCATGAAGACGCAGGGCTTGAAGCAAGCGTTGGACAAGTATGGCTTCGATGCGGCGTTCGGTGGTGCGCGGCGTGATGAAGAAAAGTCACGCGCGAAGGAACGCGTCTTTAGTTTCCGAGATCGCCAACATCGTTGGGATCCGCGAAATCAGCGGCCAGAACTCTGGAACATTTACAACACGGAAGTCAATCGCGTGCCTGGGCAACTCGGCGAGTCGATTCGAGTGTTCCCGCTTTCAAACTGGACCGAACTCGATATCTGGCAGTACATCTGGCTTGAGAACATTCGCATTGTGCCGCTCTACTTTGGCGCGGTGCGACCAGTGGTGTACCGCCATGGCGTACCGATCATGGTGGACGACGATCGATTGCCGCTTGAGCCGGGCGAAGTCCCGCAAATGCGCATGATTCGTTTCCGCACACTCGGCTGCTACCCGCTCTCGGGTGCGATTGAGTCCCCTGCGGCAACACTCCCTGAAATCATCAAAGAAATGCTGCAGGCAACGCAAAGCGAACGCCAAGGCCGTGTCATCGACCACGACGCGTCGGGAAGCATGGAAGAAAAGAAGAAGGAAGGCTACTTCTGATGCGCGCTGATTCGAATGCTGCAGAGCAAGAACTCATCGAGAAGGACATCGAAGCCTATCTCTCGCGTCACGAGAACAAGGAGCTTCTCCGGTTCCTGACGTGTGGATCGGTTGACGACGGCAAGAGCACGCTCATTGGCCGACTTCTGCATGACACCCACATGATTCACGAGGACACTCTGCAGGCGGCAGAGCGTGACTCGAAGTCGATGGGCACGCAGTCAGGCGCGCTTGATTTGGCGTTGCTTGTCGATGGCTTGAAGAGCGAGCGTGAGCAAGGCATCACGATTGACGTCGCGTATCGCTACTTCACGACGGCGGCCCGCAAGTACATCATCGCAGACACGCCTGGCCACGAGCAGTTCACGCGCAACATGGCGACTGGCGCGAGCACATGCGATCTCGCGATTCTCTTGATTGACGCACGACATGGTGTTGCCGTGCAAACGCGCCGACACTCATTTATCACGAGTTTGCTTGGTATTCGCGAGATCGTTGTCGCGATCAACAAGATGGATCTTGTTGCGAACTCCCAAGCTCGTTTCAACGAGATCGTTGACGAGTACAAGGAGTTTGCATCGAAGCTTCCTGCGCGCAACATGCGGTTTATCCCGATGTCGGCGCTGCTTGGCGACAACGTCGTGCATCGCGGCGACGCCATGCCTTGGTACGACGGCCCGACGCTGCTCGAGCACCTCGACACCGTCCCGCTCACAGGCCGTCGCAACATGGTCGACTTCCGGTTCCCCGTGCAATGGGTGAATCGTCCGAATCTCGATTTCCGCGGCTTCGCGGGCACCGTTGCGGGCGGCTGCGTCAAGCCGGGTGACCGCGTGATGGTGCTCCCATCGCGAAAGACCTCAACTGTCACGCGCGTTGTGACTTTCGATGGCGATCTCGCGCAGGCGACGCCTCCCCTCTCGGTGACATTGACGCTCGCGGATGAGATCGATTGCTCGCGCGGCGACATGATCGTGCACCCAGGCAATGAGCCGCACGTCTCACAAGATGTCGCCGCCATGGTTGTGTGGATGGACGACCAGTCGCCACTTGTTCCGGGCAAGGAATATCTCCTCAAGCACGGGCCAAACAAAACGCCGGCGAGTGTCACGGCGATCGCGCATCGCGTTGACGTCAACACGCTTGAACGCTCAGTGGCGCCTGCGCTTTCACTCAATGACATCGGGCAGGTGCGTCTGCGCACGAGCCGTCCGCTCGTGTACGACGGTTACACAAAGAACCGCGCAACTGGCGCCTTCATCTTGATCGACCGTCTCACCAACATGACCGCTGGTGCTGGCATGTTGCTCGACCCGACTGAAACGGATGAGGGTCACTGGAGCGCTACACCGCAAGGCGGACACCTCGCTCCGTCTGGCCGTGTTGTCAGCGCTGAAGAACGCGAAAAGCGCCTCGGCCAGAAGCCATTCACGCTGCTTTTTACGGGCCTTTCTGGTTCTGGCAAGACTGAGATCGCACGCGCGGTCGAACGTCGACTCTTTGATCTTGGTCGCTTCGGCGCCGTGATCGATGGGCCAGCACTTCGCTCGGGGATGAACCGCGACCTCGGATTTACACGTGCGGATCGCTCAGAAAATCTCCGTCGCGGCATGGAGCTTGCGAAAGCGATGAACGAGATCGGGCTCATCGCACTTGCGAGTTTCACCGCTCCCGACGCGTCGGTGCGTACGAAGGCACGCGAACTCGTCGGCGGGGCGCGATTCGCGCTCGTGCACGTTTCAACGCCGCTCGAGGCGTGTCGTCGACGCGACCCCGTTGGGCTCTATCGCGATGCAGCGCAGGGTTCTGTGAAGGACGTCCCGGGCGTGGACTTTGAATACGACATGCCAGAGGACGCGGATCTGACGATCCCGTTCCATGAACTGGGAACGCCCGACGCGGCGATTCGCACGGCTGTCGAACGAGTCCTTGCGCTGCTTGAGTCGCGCGGCGTGCTCGTGAAGTAGGCGTGCTTTTGAAGCAGGCGGCTATTCGCGAACGACGCGCATCGCGATGAGATCCTGTACGTCGACGAGCCCGACGGGCTTTCCGTCGTGATCGACGACAGGAATCTCGTCGAGGCGTTTTTCTTGAATGAGTTGCACCGCGTCACGCACGAGTGAATCTACGGAAAGTGTCGTGGGGTGACGCGTCATCACTCCCGCGACTGCCGCGTCGAGCACGGCGAGCGTTCCACCGTTGACATGCCGCCGCAGATCACCGTCGGTGAAGATGCCGCTCAATCGACCCGCGTGGTCCACCAACACGATGGCACCGGCACGCCGCCCTTCACCCGCCGCGCGCAAGGCGTCGCGGACAGAGCTCGTATCGGGCACCGCCGCCA
The DNA here is from genome assembly GCA_046047595.1 of Planctomycetota bacterium. Lineage (GTDB taxonomy): Bacteria > Planctomycetota > Phycisphaerae > Phycisphaerales > SM1A02 > QWPT01. The sequence continues at coordinate 6,218 of JBJOHQ010000387.1, forward strand.
AGTTGTGGCCGACGCGGAAACGCAAGACCTCGGTGACTGGCCGAAGCCCTGCCCCGAGCATGCCGCCTGGATGATGCTTGTGGAAATCGTCTTTCCCAAAGTCGCGACGCTGTGCGAGAGCAAGGGCGAGCGCGTCGCCGACTGCAAGTGTGAGCGTCGTCGATGCTGTCGGTGCGAGTTGGAGCGGGCAAGCCTCGGTGATGTCACCGAGGTCAATGTGCACGCTCGCCGCGCGTGCGAGACTCGATTTCGCTTTCCCCGACATTCCGATGGTTGGGATGCCATCCATCTTGAGAATGGATGCGAGCGCCACGACTTCTTGCGTTTCGCCCGACCATGAAAGGAGCAGCACCACGTCGTCGCTGCGGATCGATCCGAGATCGCCGTGCACGGCTTCGGCGGGGTGGACGAAGTGCGAAGGCTGCCCAAGGCTTGAGAGGCTTGCGGAGATCTTCGCGCCGATCAGGCCCGATTTCCCCATGCCGCTCACGACGACGTGGCCCCGACAGGATTCGAGGAGATCAAGTGCCGCGTGCAGTGAGCCTACTTCACCCCGCTTCAGTCGCTCGCCAAACGCGAGAATCGCGCCCGCTTCCGTCGCGAGAACTTCGCTGAGGAACGCAGACTCATTCGAGCGGATGTGTGGATCGGAAGCGAGGCGAGTGTCGGACATCCGCGCAGTGTACGACTTGGCCGAACGCGGGAAAATCGCGGCAATTCTGTTAGATTGCGCCGCGATGTCGCAGAACGACTGGCTCGTCCGCCTTCCTGTTTTCCAAGGTCCGCTCGACCTTTTGTTGTTCCTCGTGCGGCGCGCGGAAGTTGACATCCATGACATTCCGATCCACACCTTGACCGATCAGTACCTTGAGTACTGTCGGCATCTCTCGCGCATCGATATCGATGTCGCGGGCGAGTTTCTCGTGATGGCCGCGACGCTCGTCGAGATCAAGTCGCGATCGCTCGCGCCCGTTGTGACGCCTGAAGAAGGTGGCGATGGAACGGCGTCGAATGCGTCTGGCGATGATCCGCGCGCGGAACTCATCAAGCAGTTGCTCGCATACCAGAAGTTCCGGACCGCGGCGGAAGTTCTTGAGGCACGGCGCAAGGACTTCGCGGAGCGCGCGGCGGCACGTGCGAGGCCAGGGATTGTCGAGAGCGATGGCGACGCGGAGCGCGCGGATCAGGAGCTTGAGGATTTCGAGCTGGAAGACCTCCACCTCGGTGACCTCTTTGCGGCATTTGAGCGCATCGCTGCGTCGATTGACCTCACGCGCGTCGGCGACCACATGGTCGAGTACGACGACACGCCGATTTCGCTTCACCAAGAGGACATCGTCGATCGGCTCACGCGAATCGACGCACACCGACTCACGCTCGGAAGCGTGTTTGATGGCCGCACGCACAGTGAGCGCATTGGCCTCTTCCTCGCACTGCTTGAATTGGTGCGTCAAGGACGCGTGCGCGTTCGTCAAGACGATCTCGACGACGACATCGACGTCACGCTTGCTGAAGAACGTGGGCCAGACGCGCCGACGTTTTGAGCGCTCGCAAGTTTGAGCGCTCGCGACGTGTTCGAGCGCTCGCAACCTGCTTCGCAAGCTTGAGCGCTCGCGACTCGCTTCGCTTTCGCTCGCTCTGGCGCAGACAACGCTGAAGGGAGCCGCCGCAGCGGCGACCGGGACGTGTTTGAGCGCTCGCAACCTGCTTCGCAACTTGCTCGCTCTGGTGTGGATGA
>JBJOHQ010000388.1:0-3505 GCA_046047595.1 Planctomycetota bacterium
GTCAGCCGCTGCGCGAGCGGATCGAGCGCGGTACCGAAGGGGTCAATTTCAGCGGCGAGCGCAAGGCACTCATCGGCGAATGGAAGTCGGCTTGAGAGAGCCGCACGGCCAGTCGCTTCGAGTCGCGCGGCATCTTCTGAACGATTCGCGGCGAGCATCGATGCGAGAGTTCCACCGTTGCTTCCACCGTTGCTTCCACCGCTGCTTCCACCCCGATCGTTCGCGCGTCCTTCGTCGCCAACAAGAAACCACGCGCGTGCGAGGATCGGCGCGATCGCCGAATCGCGCCCCCCCGCAACTTCATCGACCTCACCGAGAATCGTGACATCACTTCCTTCCGCCGCGGCAAGTGCAGCCGCTGCAAGTAACGGAAGCGACGCGGGGTCGCGAGAACGCGCAGCCTCGGCGACGCTGATCGCCTCATCTGCAAATCCAAAGCGCGCGAGCACGCGGCTGCGCATGGCATCGACCGTCGCGCCCCGCCCCGACTTTTCGAGCATGGCGAGGAGTTGATCGACATCGACTGGCGCAAGAAGAAGCCCAGCGACGATCGCGTCGATCGCGCACGGATCTTTCGCGACAAGCTCAGCCGCAACATCGACCGCACGAGCGAGATCTTCGCGCGCGAGAAGCCACAGCGCGAAACGCGTCGCCATCGGATCGCGGCCGGATCCGCCAGAAATGCCCCCAGAAAAACCCCTAGAAATACCCCCCGAAAAGCCAAGCAGCACGCGCTCGAGTTGTTCATGTCGCTGCGCACGCGTCAGCGTCGCGTCGTTCAAGATCACGCGCAGCAATGCGCGTCGACCAAGTTCTTCCGTTGGGGCAAGTGCGGTCGTTGCATCGGACGCACCGCGCGAACTCGCAGTCGTCCCTCCAAGCGTCGACACTTCGCTCGCGGACAGTTGAGGTCGTGCAATCTCCGCCAATCGCGTCGCGCGCCAGAGTGCAAAGTCAGAGCGCTCTGCCAATTGAGGCGAATTCAACGCATCACGCAGTCGCTCAGCACCACGACCGCTTTCTAGTTCGATCAGATCCAAACGCAACAACGCGAGCATCGCGCATTCGTCGAGCGTGCGAGTGCTGGCAGCAGTTGCATCGGTCGCGTTCGTCGCATCGGTTGATTCGGCTGCTTCGGCTGCTTCGGTAGAGTCGCCCGATTGCGCGGGTGTTCGATCAGCAGTCTCCGACCTCGCGATCGCGCGCTCTGTGGGGATCAGCCCGCGCAAGACGGTGCAAGCCTCGTCCTGGCGACCGAGCATGACGAGCGCGTCGCTTTCCAAGAGCCCAATTCGGCGCAGCGCCTTGCCGTCGGTCGCGCGCGCGCGCTTTGCTTCCGCGATTGCCGTACATGCCGCGTCGGCGTACCCCAGTCGCAACGCGCACGCCGCGGCGATTTCCTCGAGTTCACCTGGCTCCGTCGGAAGCGGAATCGCGACTCCGCGTCGCTCGATCGCGCCTTCTCCGAGAAAAAGCGCAAAGAGCGCGAGTGCCTCAGCGTCACGCCCGGCTTGCGCCGCGATCAACCCACGAAACGCAATGCCAACGGCGTTGCGCGGATCTCGCGCAGAGATCTCATCAAGAACCGTTCGAACATCTCCCGATCCTCCACGCGAAAGGAGCGCCACAAGCCGAATCTCGAGCGGCTCCACACGATCAGGGGCGAGTTGTTCCGCCTCTTCCGTCGCGTCGAGCGCTGCTTGCAAATTGTTCTTGCCGATTGCATCGGCGGCAACCGAGAGCAGTCGCGTGACATCACGCGGCAGTGGTGCGACATCCTGTTTCGGCGGGAGTTCCGCGCGGAGACTCATCATCGGCGCGTGAAGACGGTCTGTGATGTTCGAGTCTGTCCCCGCGGTGGTCTTGGCCTGCGAACTTGTTGGAAAGGTGCCAACAAGAAGCGGAACGCGCATGGGCATCGCGCGGAGCGTGTTCGCCGCGGTGCTCGCAGCGTTGTCGTTCGTCGCGGGTTTCGACGGATCAAACGGTTCCGACGGGTGATCGATTGCGATGCGCGACGGTTCTGTTGGTTGGCGCGACGAGCACGCTGACAACGCCAAACTGCCTACGAATAACGCGCTCGCCGCGAGTACGCCCCCGACGAGAGGGCGGGCCCTCGGTGCAAGGTGCCTCAGTGAACGACAGTCGAGTGAGGCGTGCTCAAGTGAAGTCTGCGCGAGTGAAGCGCGCAAGAGTGAAAGACCCAAGAGTGAAACACCCAAGCCCGCACACTTCACCCGAACGACAAGATCGGCCGTCTGACGCGACCAAGTACCGAGAGAAAGTAGCGAGGCGCTGAGAGAAAGAATCGCTTTAGAAATCACGGCGAGCCCACGCGGAAGAGGTGAAGTGCGGCACATCATGCGATTCGCCACCCACATTCCGCGTCGCTTCCTCATTTGCGCTTCCCGCGCGTCGGTTTCTTACTCGCCTTCGCGTTCACTTTCGCACTGGACTTCGGTTTCGAAGTGCGATCGGTGCGCTGTTGCGCAGCCTTCCTCGCAGACTTTTTCGCCGCAGGCGTTGATTTCACTGGCTTGGACTTCACCGGCTTTGACTTCACCGGCTTGGATTTCGCAGGCTTGGAGTTTGCAGGCTTGGAGTTTGCGCGCTTGTTCGAAGCGGCCTTCGAGGTTGCCTTCGAGGTTGCCTTCAAGGTTGGCTTCGAGTTCTTACTCTTCGCCGCTTTCTTCTCGGCGGCCTTCTTCTCAGCAGCCTTCTTCTCGGCAGCCTTCTTCTCCGCAGCCTTCTTCTCGGCAGCTTTCTTCTCGGCGGCTTTCTTCTCCGCAGCCTTCTTCTCGGCGGCCTTCTTCTCTGCAGCCTTTTTGGCCGCGAGTTGCTTCGCGAGCTGAGCCTTCTGCGCTGCTTCCTTCTTCGCCTTCACTGCAGCCAGTCGACGTTGCGCCTCGAGCTTCTTCGCCGCTTCGCGTGCACGCTTCGCCTCAGCCTTCGCACGCTCTGCCGCGCGCTTCGCCTCGAGCTTCTCGCGCTCTGCTTGCTTCTTCGCAAGCTCCTTCTCGCGTGCAAGACGTGCCTTCTCGCGTGCCGCGTCGCGTTCGGCCTGTGCCTTCGCGCGAGCAGCCTCCGCAGCAACCTTCGCCTTTTCACGATCTTCCGCGGCTTTGATGCGCGCAGCCTCGGCCGCACGCTTTGCTTCCTCGCGCGCGATGCGATCCGCTTCGCGCTGCGCGATGGCCGCAACGCGAGCAGCTTCACGTTCGATGCGCTGGCGAACACGCGCCTCTTCCGCTTCTTTCTTCTCACGAATGCGCTGCTCTTCGCGCGCGATCTCTGCAAGTCGACGTTCCTCGGCTTCGCGCTCCGCAGCTTCGATCGCTGCGCGCTTCTCCGCTTCGATGCGCGCCTTTTCGGCTTCCACCGCAGCGCGGAATCCAGCGTGACGAGCGATGTACGCCGATCGGAACTTCAGCGTGTTCTTGCCGCCTGCGCCGATCGCTTCACGCTTCATCGCGTCGAGCGCACCCGAAACCTTGAGGTACTCCTC
>JBJOHQ010000389.1:0-5624 GCA_046047595.1 Planctomycetota bacterium
TAGACATCGGCCTTCTCGGGAACGCGCATCTTGGCGTCGGCAACCGCGTTGATCGAACCGCCGGGAAGACGGTCAATCAACTGATCGATGATCTTCGCCGATTGCTTGATTTCCTCGAGACGCACGAGGTAGCGCGAAAGGCTGCAGCCCGCGCTTGCGACGGCGATCGAGAACTTGACCTTGTCCGCCCCTTCGCCGTCCCAGTTGTCGGCGTAGCAGAGATACGGCTCGTCCTTGCGGACGTCGCGACGCACACCCGCGCAGCGCGCGTTCGGGCCGGTGAGGCTCCACGCGATGGCGTCTTCCTTCGAAATCGCGCCAACGCCATCGAGTCGATCGACAAAGATGCGGTTGCGGTTGCAGAGCGTTTCGAGATCGGTGATCGCCTTCGGCAGACGAACGTCGATGAAGTTGCGCACCATGCGCTTGAAGACTTCATCGTCAGGGATGTCGCGCCATGCGCCACCGACGCGCGTCCAATCCGGGTGGAAGCGCTGGCCCGAGATGTACTCAACGATGTCGTAGATGAATTCGCGCTCGTTGAAGCCGTAGAGGAAGCCCGTGAACGCACCGAGGTCGAGCGCAGCCGCGCCGACACAGAGAAGGTGGTTCTGAATGCGACCGAGTTCGCACATGATCGTGCGGACGACCTTCGCGCGCGGCGTGAGTTCGATACCGAACAACTTCTCAACTGCGTGGTGCCACGCGATGTCGTTCACGATCGGCGAGATGTAATCCATACGGCTGATCGTGCAGACGTACTGGTTGTAGTCGTGATGCTCGCCGAGCTTCTCGAAGCCTGAGTGCAAGTAGCCGATGTGCGGCGTGCAACGGGCGATGCGCTCGCCGTCGAGTTCAAGCACAAGGCGCAGAGTCGTGTGCGTCGCTGGGTGCTGCGGGCCGAAGTTGAGAACCCAACGGTCTGGTGCCTGGAAGTGATCCTTCAGGTAGTCCGTGTTCTCGACGTCGAGACCAAAGCCCTCGGCGGGCGTGATCGTGTATGGCATAGGGGGCGCAGTATAGGGCCGAAGGCACCTTTGGAGGTCCGCAGAAATGTGGCGCGGACGCGCTTCGTGCTCCCCTGCGCGATCACAGCGCGTTCGGGCGAAGGAACGGGTTCGTTCGCCGCTCGGCGCCAATCGTGGTTGATGGGCCGTGGCCAGGATGGACGCGCGTTTCGTCGGGCAACTGCATCAGAACATCATGCAGCGAGCGCTTCATGGCCGCGACATCGCTCGTCGGAAAGTCAAGGCGTCCGATCGAGCCCGCAAAGAGCGTGTCGCCCACAATCGCCTCCCCCGCTTCTGGGCACCACAGCGTGATGCCGCCTGGCGAGTGGCCCGGCGTATGGAGTACGCGGAAGTAGTAACCGCCGAGTTCGAGCATTTCGCCGCCGTTCAGGCACGCGTCGGGCGGCGGCGCGCTCACCGCAGGCGGGATGAAAATGCTCAGGTTCAGATTTGGGTCTTCATTGAACTCTTTCTCCGCGCGGTGGCAGAGCGTGTTCACTGGCCCAAGGCGAAGTCGCATGCGGGCGAGCCCTGCGATATGGTCGCAGTGGCAATGCGTCAGGATGCAGAGCGAGGGTTTCAGCCCTTCTTTTTCGACAAAATCGAGCATCGGCTCGGGCGCATAGGAACAGTCGATGATCCAACAGGTCTTCGTTTGGTCTGCGTCGTCGTGGAGGACGTAGCAGTTGGTTGCGAAGTCGCCGAGGGTGAACGCGTGGATGCGCAAAGCCATGCGCGCAGCGTACCTGTTGGTGCGGAAGCCGCGCGTGGGTCGCGCGCGGGTCGAAGGTTGGTCGCGCGTGAGCCGCGTGCGAGTCAAAGGGCGTACGGCGACACGACGCAGCGCGGGCGAAACTCATGCACGAGATCTCGCAGATTCGGTACGCTTCCCCGCATGCTGCGACCATGGACGGGCGCCACTCTCCTCCTCATCGGTGTTGCGTGCTGCGCAAGCGGTTGTGACACGATCTCGTCTGACTTCTCCTCGTTCACGGAGAGCTTCTCGCCGCCAACGCCGCAACAAGCGGCGCAATGGGCGGCCGACCCGAACGATCAAGAAAACGCGCGACGCGGCACGATCCTGCTCGCGAACGCACCATGGGGTGGCGCGCTCCCCTACTTGCGGATGTATCGCTTGTACGCAGAGGATTCGCTCGACCCCTTGGTGCGCGCGGCTGCGCTGCAAGCACTCGGTCGGCACGGCGACCCCGAAGATGCGGTGCTGGTTGCAAAGAGCGTCGCGAGTCCTTTCCGCCAAGTTCGCCTCGCGGCTGCAAAGGCACTCCAACGCTTGCATGACCCTGCGGTTGCAGACACGATTTGGCCGCGGCTTGTCGACGGAAGCGAAGATGCCGATGTGCGCGTTGAACTCGCGATCGCACTTGGGCAGTACCCAACGCCGGCGGTGTTCCAGGCCCTCGTCGCAGCCCTTTCGCAGCGCGATCTCGCGGTCAACGTCGCGGCCGTCGACTCGTTGCGCACACTGACGGGACAAGAGTTCGCCATCGACGAAAACGCGTGGCTGACCTACTACGCATCGTCGTCCTCACCCTTTGCCGGGGGCCGTACGTACCTTTATCCGACCTTCGTGCGCGAACTCGATATCTGGGATCACCTTCTCTTTTGGCAGCCCGTCGTTTTCGAGCGTCCCGATGTTCCCGTCGGCATGAAAGTGCTCGGTGTCCGTCGCACCAACGACGCATCGCGCGAAGGCGCAGATCCGCTGGCGCCGTCGCTGTCATCTGATGGTTCAAGCAACGCGGGTGCCTCTGTCACGACGGGTGCAAAGTCGTCGCAATGAACGACGCGCGTTCCAGTGCTGATGCACCGACTTCTGGAAACACGGGTTCCCGAAGTCTGTCGAGTTCGATGCATGCGGTGATGCGCCGCGGCGCCGCGGTCGCGAGCGAAAGTCCGCGCGTCGAGTTCGGCTCGATCGCAAAGCCAACAACGTCGCAAAGCCGAGTGCTCGTGCGCGTGACCACCGCGCTGCTCACTCCGCTCGAACGCGAAGTTGCGCGCGGACTCGGTGTCGATGCGGATGGAACGCGGGTCCTCGGTACGTCGGCAGTTGGTGTCGTGGAAGATGGCGGCGGCAGCACTCTCCCCCGCGGCACGCGCGTGGCGGTGCACCCTGTCGTAAGTTGTGGCGTGTGCGAGCGATGTCGTGGCGGCCTCGCGATGCATTGCGCAACACGCACGATTCTCGGGTTCGACGATGCCTGCGGCGCACTGGCAGAGTTTGTTGCGGTTCCAAGTGCAAACCTCGTGGCACTCCCGAAAGAACTCGACGACGATCGCGCGGTTTTCGCGGTGTCACTTGCGCGCGCCCTGCAAGCGGTGCGGCGCGGCGGAGTCGAGGGCAAGACCTTCGCGAGCGTGCTCGGTGACGACCTCATCGCGATCCTTGCCGCGGTCGTTGCCGTCGAAGAGAACCCGCTCGCGCGATTGGTTGCAGTCCACGAGTCGACATTGCGCATTGCGGAGCAATTCGGCATCCGCCACCGCGCCTTGCAAGAAACGGGTCGGCGCGGCGATCAAGAACTCGTCATCGACACGGCTGGTTCGGCGGAAACGCTGCTCGCCGCCGCACGCATGGTTCGTCCACGCGGACATGTCATCGCGGCGGGTGTTTCCGCGCGCGCGACGGTCGCCGTCGAACTCTCGCATATCGCGCTCGATGAAATCGAATTGCGGGGCGCAGGGTTTGGTCCGCTTGCCGGTGCGATCGATCGACTCGCGCGCCGCGTCGTTGATCCCTCGCCGCTCGTTTCGCGCCGCATCGCGCTTCAGGATGTGCCGCGCGCCGTTCCCAACCTCGCAGAACCCGGAACCTTCGCGATGCTTGTGCAGGTGTCGCGATGAAGCGTGAGCATTCGCGCGACGAACGCATCCTCGTTGAGACTGCTGCATCACCCGACGATCCTGTCGGACTCACAAGCGCGGCCATCGAGCAAGAAGCGATTCCCGACGACGAGGGCGTCATCAAGGCCGGCCGACTTGCTGGGAAGTCGATGTCGCAGGCGATTTGGATTCTCGCGTGGCCCGTGTTGCTCCAGCAGACGATGGCCGCGGGTGTCGGATTCGTCGACAAACTGCTCGCGGGAAATCTTCCGACCGAGATCGCACGCCCCGCGATGGACGGCGTTGGCATCGGCAGTTTCGTCGGTTGGTTCATCGGTATTGCGCTGACAGGCCTAGGTGTTGGCGGACAAGCGATCATCGCGCGCAGCATGGGTTCCGGCGATCTTCGCGAGAGCCAACGCGCGCTCGGCCAATCCGTCGTGCTTTCGCTCGCGTGGGGCACGGCGGTTGCGATCATCGTCGCGCTGCTCGCCGAACCGCTCGCGCGGATGTCGAATCTCTCGCCCGAGGGAACGAAGGCGTGCGTCACCTATGTGCAAACCCTCGCGTGGGGACTTCCCTTCTCGGGCCTCATGATGGTCGGAGGCATGTGCCTGCACGGCTCAGGCGAAGCGCACAAACCATTCCAAATCGCGGTGTGGGTCAACGTCGTCAATTGCCTCGCCTCGTGGCTCATTTCTGGCGTTGCGATTCGCGCCTCGGGCGCAACCCTTCCGAATCCATCACCGCTTGATCCACTCGAATGGGGCGTCTTTGGCATCGCCGCCGGAAGCGCGATCAGTTACGTGGTCGGTGCGTGGATGACGTGGCGTGTCCTTCGTCGGGGCGTGAAAGACCTGCACCTTTCTCCAAGCGAAATGCGTTTCGATCGCGCGATGAGTTGGCGCATCGTGCGCGTGGGTGTACCCAACTTCTTCGAAGGCCTCGCGATGTGGACCGTGAATCTCTTCGTCCTCGGCTTCATCGGCCGAGCGGCGGAGATGGGTATGGGGACGTCGACGAAAGACGGCCTCGTCGGCGCGCACATCATCACGGTGCAATGGGAAGCGTTCTCGTTCTTGCCCGGATTTGCGATGGGAACGGCGGCGGGCGCACTCGCGGGGCAATACCTCGGCGCGGGCAACAGCAACTTTGCACGCCGCGCGATTTGGCAATGCACGCTCATCGGCATGGCCATCATGGGCACAATGGGCGTCGCGTTCATGCTCTTCGGGCAGCAACTCACGAAGATCATTTCGGATGATCCGGTGCACGTCGAACTTGTGCCGAAATGCCTCTTCGCGTCGGGTTGTATCCAAGTGTTCTTCGCGCTCGCGATGGTTGTACGCAACGGCCTGCGCGGCGTCGGCGACACAAAGTGGATCCTCGCGATCACCGTCTTCGGCTGCTACGCCATTCGCTTGCCGCTCGCGTGGTTCCTCGGCATCTACCTCGGCTACGGACTCGTCGGCATTTGGTGGGGACTCATGCTCGAACTCGCGGTACGCGGATTGATGTTCCTCGCGCGCTTCAAGTACGGAGCGTGGGAGAAAATCCGCGTGTAAGTCCGCGTGTAAGTCCGCGTGTAGATCCGCGTGTAAGTCCGCAGCGAACTTGGGCTCAATAGTTGAGCAGGAAGCTGAGGAGGACCCAGATGGCGCTGCTACACGCGAAACCGATCAGTGCACCAACGAGTCCGAGGATCACCGGCCCGGCCGCCTGTCCGCGCGGGAGTGCCGCCGCAATAGCCGTCGAAGCTCCGACAGCCCA
>JBJOHQ010000390.1:0-8278 GCA_046047595.1 Planctomycetota bacterium
ACGGCTTCGTAATGCGATGACCGCAATTCTTGCACGTTGAGAGTGCGGAGTCTGCCCAGAACTCTTCCATCGCGCGCGCGAAGTGATGCACGATGTCTTTGCAATCAAAGACCTTGTCGTACACAAGCGTGTTGCACTTCTCGCAGAAGAAAATGAGGTGTTCCGGTTCGCCTTGCGGACGACGTCGCTCGACGACGAGCCCAAGCGTGTCGGGCCCGCGTTGTGGAGAGTGCGGCACATTTGGCGGAATGAAGAACACTTCGCCCTCGCGAATCTGGTGCGTCTTCACGGCACCATCCTCGATGGTCTTTACGTGCACGTCACCCTTCAACTGGATGAAGAACTCCTCGCTATCGACTTGGTGAAAGTCATTGCGCGCGTTCGGCCCCTTGATGATCATCACGAAGAAATCGCGGCCCGAGTAGAGATACTTGTTGCCAACCGGTGGCTTGAACTGTTCGGCGTTCGCGTCGACCCACGCGAGCAGATTGAACGGCGACATGACGGAGCCGTCGAGCATCAGCCCGTTTGGCTCGCCGGGCGTATCAGCGATTGATTGGAAACCGGTCAGGATGCCTGGGCGGGAAGGAAGTTCGCTCGTCGTGGCGGGGGTCATGCCGACATCGTACGTTTTCTGCGTTTCGATACGATCCCAACATGTCCCGAACCGTTGCGACTGCTCAGTCGATTCCCTTCGCAAGTTCGCTCGCTGGGCGGCTTCTCCTCCTCGGCATTCTTCCGGGCGCCATCATTCTCGCGATCATTCTCGTTTGGGGCGCGATCGAGAAGTTTGACAACCTCGAGGCACTCGCCGAAGAAGCGTTGGCGCGCGAAGCACTGGCGTCTTCCTCGGACATCGAGGCATCGAATGTCGCGGCGATGCAGATTGCCCGCACGGTCGCAACCCAACAGGCCACCGGTCTTTTCGGACAGCGCGAACTCACCGTCGAAATGCTGAAGGCGACCCTCGCGGCGTCGCCCGACGTGACGGCGGTCTACGTTGGATACGAACCCGACGCAGATGGGAACGACGCGGCAGCGAAGGCTTCGGGTCCGAAGGAGTGGAGCGATGGAACTGGCCGCTTCATTCCGTATCCCTTCCGCGATTGGACGCGCGGCGATGCGATTGCAGTGAAGCCGCTCGTCGATCTCGAGACAGGCCTCTTTTACGACGGCGTGCGGCGCGCATTCGCCGAGTCATCGAAAGCTGAAACGCTCGTCACCGAGCCGTATGTGTACGACGGCCAACTCATTGTCGAACAATCGCATCCAATCATCATCGACGGAAAGTTCCGTGGTATCGGCGCAACCGATCGAGCGTTGAGTTCGATTGAAGCCTTGGTGCGTGCGGGTGCGCAGAAGACAGGTTCTGAAGCGTATCTCATCAGTGGCCGCGGCCGCATCATCGTGGCGACGACCGACCCCGTCATTGACGCGTCAAAGACCGCGTCGCTCGAAGGTCAGTTGCGCACGAAGCAAATCGCAGACACGGCATATGCGTCGTTTCTTGGCTACTTCTTCGATCGTGCGGATCGTGACGGCGAGGTGCGCGACCTCATCGATCCAGTGAACGACGAAGAGATGCTTGCCATCGGCGTGCGCATTGCTGCGGGCGGTTGGACGCTTGTGTTTACGAAGCCGCGCGAAGTTGTGATTGCGCCGATTCGGGCTGAAATCACGCGGAACGCCGTCCTTTTCGGCCTCGCGCTTTTGGCGGCGGGAGCGCTCATCACGTGGACCGCCATGCATACGAGTCGCCGCATGAAGATCGCGGCGATCGCCTCTGACGCCATCGCTGCGGGTGACCTTTCGACGGACATTCCGCCATGCCCGTTGAACGATGAAGCGGGAGTTCTGACGCGCAGTTTGCAACGCATGCAATCGAATCTCAATCACTTGCTTGTGAGTGTGAAGACTGCGGGCGTGACGCTCGATTCAGGCGCACTTGAACTCTCAGCGACGAGTCGTGAGCAAGAAGAAATGGCGCATCGATTTGGCGAGTCGTCGAGCCAAATTGCTGCTGCGACGCGACAAATTAGTACGACGGGCACGGAGCTCTCGCGCACCGTCGCCGACGTCGAACACGCCTTCGCGCACACCGCTGGTGTTGCCGATGGAACGCGCGCGAATCTTGTGTCGGTCGATCGCACGATTCGCGAACTTGCCGACGCAACTTCATCGATTGCGGCGAAATTGTCGGCGATTAGCGAGCGTGCGTCGAAGATCGGTGGCGTGGTGACCACGATCGCGAAGGTCGCAGATCAAACGAACCTTCTCTCGGTGAATGCAGCGATTGAAGCGGAAAAAGCGGGCGAACAAGGCCGCGGCTTCTTGGTGGTTGCCCGCGAAATTCGTCGCCTCGCCGATCAGACCGCGGCGGCGACACTCGACATCGAGTCGATCGTGCGTGAAATGCAATCGGCTGTCGGCGCGGGCGTCATGGAGATGGATCGCTTCGCCGAGAAAGTTCGTCGCGGTGTTGATGAGGTCGTTGCATCAAGCCGGCAGATGGGCGAAATCATCGAGCAAGTTGGCATGAATGCTGATCGTTACCGCACGGTAGCGACCGGTATGGAAAGCCAAGCGCAAGGCGCATCGACCATCAGTGAGTCGATGGGCGCACTCGCGGCTGCGGCGAAGCGATCGGTGGAGAGCGCGGAAGAGTTTGGTCGAACCGCGGCTGAACTCCAACGCGCGAGCCTCTCGCTCCGTGAGAGCGTTGCGGCATTCACGCTGAAGACCGAACGACAGGCGTAAACCTCTTAGGTTGCGCGGGAAATTGGAGCGCAATCGCTTGGCAGTTGTCGCTCGCGCCCGCACTCTGGGCAGCACTTGATGGACTCGGGAAGCGCACGCAAGTCGTAGGCGCATGTAGGGCAGCGATCGTCGCGCAGCGCGAGAATCACGGCGAGACCGCAGCGTGTGCAGGCGTATTCGCCAAGTGGAATAGTCGCGAGCGTTTCGCAGCGCGGACAGCGCCACGGAAGTTGAGCGATCGGATCTGCGCCCACGGGTTTTGCCCGCGTGACGCGCATGGCGATCACGCCTGCGAGCAACGAACTTCCGGCGACGATGACGAGCGACCAAAGGAGTCGTTCGACAAACCACGGCGTTGATGGAACCGCAATCTCAACGCAAATCACGATGGCGAGTGCGAGAATCGTGGCGGCTGCGATATGTCGGAGCCAACGGAAGAAGCCAGTCACGCGACTCAACGCAAGAAGGTTGCTCGCTCCTGCCGCCGCTGCAACTCCGCCGAGCAGGGTTAAGGCAATGGTGAAGGGCTCCCACCCGCCGAACCTCATCGGGAGCTGGGTTACTTGCTCATAGAGAAAAATGAGTACACCAACAGCGGACGCAAGCAGCGACGCGCCGAGCCCGATCCATCCGATGCTTCGTTCGGTGGTCGAGGGTGCAGCAGGTGCGTCGAGTGAACGAGAAGCGACCGATCGCACACCAATGGCCGCGCACGAAGCGCATGCAGTGATCGGAAGAAAGATCAGGGCGACTTGGCCTGCTTGGAAACCAAGCCGACTTGCGAGCGCGGTGAGCACGGTCGCGAGGAAGACGCTGCCTGCGCCCCAAATGGCGATGGATTCGGCGAGCCTGAGCGAGGTGTCGTCACGACGTCGGCGCTTCAACGCGGGGAGCGCAATTGCCAACGCGGGGACACCGGCACCAAACCAACTCCACGTCGTTTCCTCGAGGGGCCCGCCGATAAAGAATCCGTCGGCCCAGATGAGCCCGATGATGAGCGCTGCGCCGACACTGACATAACTCATCCATGTCCAGGCAAGCGCGTCGAGGCGAGCGCCACGCTCGCTTGAAACAACCGGCAACATCGCGCACGTCGCAAAGATCACAATCACGGAGGTTCCAAGCAGTCGCCACGTGACCGTCGACTGGGTGAAGACTGCCGCGATCCCGATCAGCGCCGTGAGCGCGATCGCGACAAGCATGGTTTTCAGCACGGCGGAGCGCATCGACATATCGGAAGCCTACATGGCGCTTGACTCATATACAGTGCGTTCATGGCTTTCACTTGCAACATCGATCAACGCGGTCGGAAGATCCGATTCTTCATCGGCGCCTTCCTTGAGACGATTGGGATTCTGCTCGGGGTCCTTTGGTATCTCGGCTGGACCCCCGCGTGGACCATCTGGCCCGCGGTGGCGATCTGGATCTCGGCGCTGTTCGTGATCTTCGAAGCGCTGATCGGTTGGTGCGCGGTACGCGCCATGGGTGTCAAGACTCCGATCTAATCGCGGCCGAGAGTTCTGAAATTCGATGCCATGCGGACGACAAGTTGTGGCATGATGTAGGGATGCCAACGGGGGAATACGTTGAAAATCTCACGGAGATGCTGAACGCCGCGAGCAGTGGCGACGGCCCAGCAACGGAGCGCCTCTGGCGCACGATTTACCTTGAGATTCACGAGATGGCTGTTCGCGCGTGCTCCGCCGAGGGAACGCGCGCGCAGCTCCAGCCGACGATGGTCGTGCATGAACTCTTCCTCAAGATGTTCGGGCCGAACGTGGAGCGTGCGACGTGGGACGATCGCCGCCACTTCTGGGGCTCGGTCGGTCGAGCGATGGGGCAGTTTCTGATTGATGTTGCGCGCACGGAAGGTCGACTGCGTCGCGGTGGTGGGCGTGATCGCGTGCCGATCGAAGTCATTGCGGGTGAACTCGAAGATGTCACGCGCGCGCTTTCGCCGGCGACGATTTCTGCGATTGAAGCGCTTGATCGACTCGAGCAAGAAAGCCCCGAGAGTGCGCAGGTCGCGCGACTTCGGTTTCTCTCTGGCTTCTCGATTGAGCAAACCGCAATTCTTCTCGATATCGCGCCGCGGACCGTGAGTAAGCGCTGGAATTACGCGCGTGCGTGGTTGCGCCGTGCGATTGCGGAGGCGGAGTGATGGAGGCCGAGTCGGACGATCACGCCGCGTCGCAAGAAACCGTCGAACGAATCTTCGATGAAGCCATCGCGCTTCCTGAGCATGCGCGCGTGGGGTTTGTTGATGCAAGCGGGCTTGATGACACCTCGCGACGCAAGGTGATTGATCTCTTGCGCTTTCACGTCGCGGAGCCGACGCCTCCGTCGATGCCTCCGTCGATGCATGTGTCGGAAGGAGACATCGAGAAGCGACTCATTGGGGCCCGCATTGGTGGTCGCATCGGTGGTTGCACGGTGACGCGACTCATCGGTGTCGGCGGCATGGGCGCGGTGTACGAGGCGATGCAAGACACACCACGACGTCGCGTCGCGCTGAAAGTCTTGCGCGCGCCACTTGTCGGTGGATCGGCTACGCGTCGCTTCCGGCTCGAGGCTGAGCTGATGTCGCGGCTTGAGCATCCAGGCATTGCGCGCGTGTACGCGTCGGGCATGGATGGGCAAAGTCTCGCGGGAAGTGACGCGACAAGTCCCTCAACAAGTACCTCAACAAGTCGCGTGACGAGTGATGCGACGAGTGATGCGACGAGCGACTTCCGAAGCGATTCGATGCATGAGGGAAGCGCGCATGCAGGCGGCGAACCGTGGCTCATCATGGAGTTCATCGATGGTGCGCGGCCAATCACGGAGTTCTGCCGTGATGCACGCTTGTCGCCGCGAGCCATCGTTCGACTCTTTCTCGGCGTCTTCGACGCGGTTGCCTACGGGCATGCGCGCGGCGTCTTACATCGTGATCTCAAGCCAGCGAATCTCCTCGTTGGAAGCGATGGCTGTCCGCGTGTCATCGACTTTGGAATCGCGAAAGCGATCGACGGTGATCGCGCAGCGACGCTTGCACTCACGGTCACCACGCGAATCGTGGGAACGCTGCAGTACATGAGTCCAGAGCAGTTTGGGCGTCACGACGCGGCAGATACGCGCAGCGACGTCTACGCGCTCGGACTTGTGCTCTTCGAAGCGTTGGCAGGTCGGCCACCGTACACCGTGCCTCGCGATGCTGGCATTCTCGCGGCTGCGCGCACTGTGGTGGAATCTCCCGCGCCGCGCGTCTCGACAAAGAATCGCGCGCTTGCCGATGGTTTCGGCGCCGATCTCGATGGGATCCTTTCGAAAGCGCTCGAGAAAGACCCTGCGCGGCGTTACCAATCCGTCGCTGAGTTCGCAGCGGATCTCCGACGTGCGCTTGCTGGCGAACCTGTGTCAGCGCGCGCTCCGACATTTGGCTACCAACTCTCGCGGTTCGTTGCGCGCAATCGCGCGTTCTCGTTGGCCGTCGCAGCTTCGCTCGTACTTCTCGCGACGAGCACAACGCTTGCGATTCTTTCCGCGCGAGAGGCGAGCCATCAGCGTGACATCGCCGCGCTTCGAACAGCGCAGTACGCGCTTGAAACGGCGGACTTTCCTGCAGCCCGCGAGGCGTTGGCATCGCTTGGCGCACGCGCGCGTGGATTTGAGTGGCGTGCCATCCAATCACGCGCCGAAGGTTGGCTCTTCGAGATCGACTTTGGACAAGGAAACATCTACGAGGTGCTCGAGGCGCGCGGGGGCGATGTCTTCGTGAGCGCAGCGGGTGATGAGTCGGTCGTGATTTCGTCGAACACTGGCGATGTACTCGCGCGCGTGCGCGATCCACGCGACGGAGCACAGACAGAGATTCTCTCGCTCGATGTCGACCGCGACGCGCGACGTATTGCACGTGGCGGAATGAACCTCGCACCGATGGTGCAGTCGTTTGAGGATGGCCGCATTCTTTGGGAAGGCGCGAAACCGAAGAATCTTTTTCCGGCCGTTGCGCTCTCGCCAGATGGCGCGCGTGTGGCGTGGGCCAACGACGGCGAGCCGCTGCGCGTGAGTCGCGTCGATGATGGCTCGGTGCTCATCGAACGTGATTTCGGTCGTTACATCCGTTCACTTGACGTTTCTCCAGACGGCGCGTTACTTGCCATCGGCATCGAGCCGGCGCGACTTCTCGTTGTCGATGCAGCAACGCTTGAAGATCGTTGGAGCGCGCCGCTCTCTGGCAGCGAAGATGTGCCCGACGTTCGCTTCTCGCGCGATGGCCGCTTCGTGAGTGCGACGAGTTTCGCCGGCCTTGTTGATGTGTTTCGCGCCGATGGCACGCGACACGGCGGGCTCAGCGCGCGAGCGCTCGGCGGCGTTGCGACGTATGCCGGCGAGGTTTCGCCTGACGGGACACTTGTTGCCGCAGGCGCGATGGACCAGTTTCCGCGGATCGAAGAGATTGCAACGGGTCGCGCGTTTCGCTTGCCTGGTCATGACGCGCAGGCTTGGTGTGTTGCATGGGGAGCTCGGCCAGGGATTCTCGCAACGACCGGAACGTCGCTGCGCATTTGGGATCTTGCGATCCACGATCCTCAAGGCACGCGCATCGTGCAAGAGCCGTCGAAGGGCATTCGTCTCTCCGCGGAAGGTTCACTCGCCGCAACGATTCTCGAGGCGACCGGCGAAGTTGCGGTCGTTGAACTTGCGTCGCGTACAGAACTCGCGCGGATCGGAGTGAACGACGGCTTGCGAGGACCAGTGCAAAGACTCGCGCTCGACGCCGCACGTCGACGCGTCGCGATTGCAGCGAGCGGAGTGATATCGGTGTATGGCTTTCTTGATGCGACGGGCGGCGCACCATCCACGCGGGTGTGGTCGACCGATGCCGAAGCGCTCGCGGCCGCGGGTATCACCACGATTTCAGCGATCGAGTTTTTCGCAGATGGCCGCTTGTGCGTCTCGAGTGGGAACGAAATGCTCGTTGCGCTTGATGCCGAAACAGGCAGACCAATCGCAAGCGCGGATCTCAAACCCATCATCGACGCCAATCCCGTCATCACCGAACCAAGCGCCATCGTGTCGCTTCGACAGTCGGGTGACGCAATGGTCGCCGCGTCCACGCTTCCGCCGGGATACCTCCGCTGGAGCGGACGACCGAATTCGAAACCTTCGACTGCACTCGGCGTGATGCCGTATCGCCGACTCGCGATTGCAGCAACGGGCGATCTCATCGCGACGACCGACGTCGACGGCGCGTTGCAACTGATCGATGCACGCACGATGCGCGAGATGCTGCGCAGTGATCCGCTGCTCTCCGCGGGACGATTTCTCGCGATTCGCCCGCAACGCGACCGCGTCGCGATGACGTCGAATGATGGGCGTCTTGCGATCGTTGATGCGAGTACTGGCGAACGCGTTCTGCGTATCCCGCTGCCCGCTACGGTCGGCGATCTCCGATTCACGAGCGACGGGGAGCAACTCGTGATCGGATGTACAAACGGACGTGTGCTTGTTCTCGGCAAAACAAGCGCGGTCGGAGGTT
>JBJOHQ010000391.1:0-4832 GCA_046047595.1 Planctomycetota bacterium
GTATCGCGGGGCGCGCGTTCGTCGTTGCGGAAGGTCGTATCGTGGCCGATCACGGTGATCCTTCGCGGCGCGGTGGTTGGATCGAAGAGGCATAGATGCGCGCGATGATTTGCGTTCAAGCCAAGCACCATTGAAGGAACCGCATGCGGCAGGAAGCTCATGAAATTCTCTACAACCCGCGCCTCAATCGTGGGACCGCATTCAGTGAAACCGAACGCGAACTCCTCGGATTGACGGGGCTCTTTCCGGATGCGGTCGAGACGTGCGCGATTCAACGAGAGCGCGCGCTGATGCAACTCGATCGACGCGCGAACGATCTCGAACGCTACATCTATCTCTCAGAGTTACAAGATCGCAACGAACGGCTCTTCTATCAGTTGCTGCGCGCCGATCCTGTGCGACACATGCCCATTGTGTACACGCCAACGGTGGGCGAGGCATGTCAGAAGTTCGGGCACATCATGCGACGGCCGAAGGGGCTCTACGTTTCGCTTCGGCATCGCGGGCGCGTGGCCGACATTCTGCGCAATTGGCCCGAGGCCGACGTTCGCATCATTTGCGTGACCGATGGCGAACGCATTCTGGGCCTTGGTGATCTCGGCATTTGCGGCATGGGAATTCCCGTTGGAAAACTCGCGCTGTACACAGCCGTTGGTGGTGTCCATCCCGCGCGTTGCATGCCAGTGGTGCTCGATGTGGGAACGAACAATCGCGAGTTTCTCGCCGATCCGCTCTATCCGGGGCTTCGTCACGAGCGCGTGCGCGGTGAGGCGTATGACGCGCTGGTCGAGGAGTTCGTGCAAGCGGTGCAGGAGGTTTATCCGAAGGCGTGTATTCAATTCGAAGACTTTCACAACACGACGGCGATTCCGCTGCTCGCGCGCTATCGCGATCGCGTCTCGTGTTTCAACGATGACATTCAAGGCACCGCCTCGATCGCGGTGGCTGGGCTCTTTGCCGCGTGTCGAGCCCTCGAGAATTCGCTTGCAGATCATCGTTATCTCTTCTTCGGTGCGGGCAGCGCGGCGACCGGCATTGCAGATCTCATCGTGCAGGCGATGAAAGCGCGCGGCGTTGCCGATGCCGAAGCGCGTTCGCGCATTTGGCTGATGAATTCGAAAGGTCTCGTCGTCCGGGACAATCCAGGAATTCAGCCGCATCAGATTCCGTTTGTGCGCGAGGGGCGACTCGAGCCGACGCTCCTCGATGCGGTGAAAGCGGTGCAGCCGACGGTCCTCATCGGGACGAGCACGCAGCCGCAAACGTTCACGAAAGACGTGATCGATGCCATGCGCGTCTACTGTCGTCGTCCTGTGATTTTCCCGTATTCGAACCCCACGTCGAAGGCGGAGTGCACCGCGGAGCAAGCGTGGACGTGGACGAATGGCGACGCGATCTTCGCCGCAGGTTCTCCGTTTCCGCCAGTTGAACTTGGCGGGCGCGTGCTGATTCCGGGCCAAGGCAACAACGTCTACATCTATCCAGCGGTGGGGCTTGCGGTGTACGCCTGCGAGGCGACGCGTGTGACCGATGAAATGTTCTTGCGCGCTGCCGAGTCGCTCGCATCACGAACGACCGATGCAGAACTCACGGTTGGGTTGATTTACCCGCCGCTGCAGCGGATTCATGAGTCCGCCGTCGAAGTCGCGATGGATGTTGCTGAACTGATCTTTGCGCGAGGACTTGCAGGCGTCGAGCGACCGAAGGACATCCGCGCGTTTGTACGCGAAAAAGTCTACGACCCAGCCTATTGAGGTTCGCGACCTGCGCGTTAGATCGGTGGCAGTGTGGCGTCTTGCGAAGAGGCCTTCGCCTTCTTACGCACGATCAACGCGGGGATCCCGAAGGCGAGTGCTGCGATGCAGCCGCAGAGGGCGAGACATCCGCCACCCACGCCTTTGAAGAGTGCCATGCCTGCGCTCGCGAGTCGCTCCGCGGTTGCTTTGTCTGCCGCGGCAACCATGATGGCCGCAGGGGTGGAGCTACCGTCGGTGGTCTTCGCTTCAATCGTGTACGCGCCTGCGGTCTTGGTTTCGAAGAGACCAAACATCTCGAAAGGCGACTGCGGGTTGCGAGGCGCGTTGTTGGCATCGAACTTGACGGGTTGGCCCTCAGCGTCCGTGATCGTGAACGTGTAGTTCACGCTGGCAGGCGGCACGCCGATCTTCTTCTCGCCAACCATCCCGTCGGGATGCAGTGCGAGCATCGCGCCGCCCTCGGCGAGTTCAACCGTCGTGGTTCCGGGTGCCTCGAATGTCTGCGAATTGGCGGCGATCGACTTGATCTCAGTCTCGAGCGCGGTCACAGCGCTACCCGCGCCCGAGGTCAGCATGCTGATGATGCCAAAGACGGAGACGAGGAACGAGAGCACCGCCACCGCCAAGAGCGCTTGGAAGAGGCAGTTCCCGCGGCGGAGGACCGGAGTGCGGGAGGAGAAACTGCGGACGATGCGCCGACTCGAGTTGGGGCAGGGGAGCATTGGGGCAGCGTACCGCAGTTGCGGAACGTGTGATGCGGGAGGCCGCACTCAGCCGATATCCCGCCACCCAAAGCGATCGGTGTGGCGTTTTGCGCTGACCGATCGCGGCGTGCGTGGAGGTCGAACCGAGCAGGTCAAAGCAAGCGGGTCAAACCAAGCAGTTCAAACCAAGCAGTTCAAACCAAGCAGTTCAAACCATGATGTCGTTCATCCGAGTAGATCGAAACAAGCGCTCTCGAAGTGCGGCGGCCCAGGCTGCGCGGACTTCGTCGGTGCTTGTCGTCGGAATTCTCGCGGCGAACGGGCTCAGCGGTTGCGGGACGGTGCCGGAAACGGGGCGCTCCCAGTTCAACTTGATCTCCACAAGCGATGAAATCACGCTCGGCGAAGAGGCGTACGCCGAGATGTTGAAGGGCGCGAAAGTCGTGACGACCGGCCCCGATTTCGTTCGCGTGCAGCGCGTTGGTGAGCGGATCGCGCAGGCGGCTGAGCGGCGTTACCCGAACGCGGTGAAGGGCTTTGAATGGCGTTTTACGCTCATCGAAAGTCCTGATGTGAACGCGTGGATGCTTCCTGGCGGAAAGAGCGCGGTCTACACAGGTCTTCTGCAGGTCGCAACGACCGACGATGAACTCGCCATCGTCATGGGGCACGAAGCTGCGCATGCGATCGCACGTCACGGTGCAGAACGCATGTCGCGCGGTGTCGCGACGCAAGTGGTGCTTGGTGCGGTTTCCGCGACCGGCGAAGTGAATCCCGCGATCGTCGAAGCAACAGCCGTCGCCTATGGCGCGCTCGGCGAAACCGCATTCAGCCGCAGTGAAGAGAGCGAAGCCGACGAAATCGGACTCATGATTGCTGCCGACGCGGGCTACAACCCAACCGCAGCAACGGGCTTCTGGCGCAAGATGTCGGCGCAAGGTGGCGCAAAGCCACCGGAGTTTCTTTCGACCCACCCAAGTGACGAGAAACGCGCGACGCGCCTCGCGAAACTCATGCCAAAGGCGGAAGCAATTTATCGCGAACGAACAGGTGTTTCTCCATGATGGCGTCTGCCACTGGCTCACACGAGAACGGCGACGCGAAGAACCTTTCAGCGCACGCGAAGGCAACGGTTCACGTCGAAGTCGCGGCGTCGGGCGGTGGAGTTCGTGTCTCGATTGAGGGCGATCTCATTGCCGACTCGATCGGTGACGTGCGGGAAACACTGGAAAAAGCGCTTCCAGCGAAGTCTTCGAGCGCGGGTTCGATTGAACTTGATCTCACAAAGTGCACCGAACTTGACGCGTCTGGCGTCTCGCTCGCGGTCCTTCTCTATCGACTCGCGAAGTCGCGCGACGCTGAGTTTCGCGTTGTAGGTGCCGATGGAGATCGCAAACTTCTCGTGGATCTGGCGTTGCGTGGTCAAGATCCGGTTGCGCCGCCGCCGCCGATTGGTCTCGTTCGACAGGTTGGCAGTGCATCGATTGAGATCGCCGCGACCGTTGTTGATCTCGTGCGATTCATCGGTGAACTCTCGATTGTTTCGACGCAAGTTGCACGGAACCCGCGACTCCTTCGCGTCCGCGACACCATCGCAGGAATGTCGCGGCACGGAACCGATGCGGTTCCCGTTGTGTCGCTGCTTGGTCTATTGATCGGAACGATCATCGCGTTTCAGACGTTCGATCCGATGGCGAAATACGGTGCGAAACTGCAGGTTGCTGACGTCGTCGCGATTTCGATCGTGCGCGAACTCGGCCCGCTCATCACCGCGATCATTCTCGCTGGACGCTCAGGCAGCGCGTTTGCTGCCGAGATTGGCACGATGAAGGTCACGCAGGAACTCGACGCCCTTCGAACGTTTGGCATCGATCCTGTCCGATTTCTCGTGATCCCACGCATTCTCGCGGTGGTGCTCGTCACGCCGCTGCTGTCGGTGTACGCAACGATTCTCGGCGTTGCTGGCGGCTTTCTGATTCTTGGGCCAGAGGGCTTCACGCTCGCGCAATACATCGATGAAGTGCGCGGCGCGCTCGATGTTGGCGACTTCTTGCAAGGCCTCGTGAAAGCCGCGATTTTCGCGCTTCTCGTCGGTGCGATTGGGTGTCTCGCAGGAATGCGCACAGGTCAGGGGCCTGGTGCCGTTGGTCTGAGTACGACGCGTGCGGTTGTTGCGGGCATTGTCGCAATCGTGATCGCGGACGCTGTCCTCGGAAGCTTCTTCTACGCGCTTGGAATCTAGGTTGTCGACCAAGGTTTGAATTCTCACACTGTTTCGCTTCTCGTTTGAACACTCGATGCCATCTCCGTCACCGACAACTTCTGGAACCGCGCCTCGCGAAGTCGCCATTGCGCTGCGCGGCGTCACCAT
>JBJOHQ010000392.1:0-4432 GCA_046047595.1 Planctomycetota bacterium
CACCGGCAGATCGAAGAACTCGTACCACTGTCGGTAGGTGTTGTTGATCGCGCTTAGGCCCGCAGCCTGCGTCGCCTCCTGGAATCGGAAGCCGCCGAGGTTCCTCCAGAACCGCCCACCCACATACTCGCTCCGCGGCGACCACGTTGTGTCGCTCGGACCGGTGGCGAAGATGTCCTGCAGTCCGTCATTGTCGACGTCCGCGAGAAACAGGTACGGCAGCCCGGGCGCACGGGCGTCGGTTGCCGGTTCGTAGATCTGCTTCTCTCGGTTGTAACGAAGCCGCGCCTCGACCGCGAGTCCGTTGTCGGTGACCTTCTCGAAGCGAAGCGTTCCGGTCTCCGCGAGCAGATTCTTCCAGCAGAAAACGCCTTGGCGATACTCGCCAGGCGAATAGGGCAAGAGCGGCTCGCGCACGTCAACGTGGAAGCTCTGGAACAGGTCTAGATCGCCGTCATTGTCAGCGTCGCGAAGCACGACGTTGGGACCAGCCTTGTCCTTTGCGCTGTCGCGGTAGAAGCCACCGAAGTCGGGCACAAGGTCGGTGCCGCCGATGTCCTTGAACGTGCCATCTTCGAAGCGCTCGCCCTTGGGTTGGAACACGTAGAGACGGCTGTGGGGAACGCCTCCTTGGGCGTTGCCGATGTTGTCGCAGCCGACTGCGATGTCGAGCCAGCCATCCTTGTTGACGTCACCGATGCTCGGTTGTCGGTTGTAGGCGTTTTCGTTGCGGATGCCCATCTGGTCGGACACGTCACGGAAGACGTCCCACGCGCCGTCAGAGATGAACAGCGAGTTGCCGTGGGAGAAGCGACCATTGTTGCTTCGCTCTCCGGTGAACGCGGCGTTGCGAGTGACGAACAAGTCAAGGAGGCCGTCGCGATTGAAGTCGGCGAGGACCGGCACTTGGCCGCGACCGAAGTCGTCGAGCGCGACCTTGGAATCCTTCAGCGTGATTGCGTGCTCGCGGAAGTTCCATTTCCCGTCGTTGATCAAGACTCGAAGCCGCTCGACTCCGCCATCACGCGCGGTACCGCGCCGCGGCGAGTACGTGGCGACGATGTCGACCCATCCGTCGCGGTTGATGTCCGCCAACGCGATGCCATTGGTCGATTCCTGCAGGTTGGTGAAGCCCGCCGCGTGAGCAGACTCAAACATCTGGCCTCGACCTTCGGCATCTCGCACGGCGTCAAACGCGCCGAGTGACTTGAGGGCAGGCTCGCCCGCAACTGTCGGCGTTGGGATGACCGCGGTGGGCACTTCGCGTGCTGGAGGTGCGTCTTGAAGTGTTGAGCCTTGCGAGCCCGCCGGTGCAGGTCGGGCGCCACCAACCTCCTGACGCGAGATCTTTCCGTCGCCGTCGGCGTCGAGTTGGTCGAAGAGTTCGGGACTTCGCCGCGCAAAGGCCGCGTTCATGAACTCCGCGCGGTCGACGAAGCCATCCTTGTCGAGGTCGAGACGAAGGAGGTTCTGCACGGAGTTCGGGAGCGTTCGCGGTGCATCGCCAGTCTGCGCGACGGCACTTGCCGCCGACGCGCCTGCGATCGCGAATGACAACATGATTCCAAACCGCATCATGGACGAACTCCCTCTCCAGACTTCTCTTCTCCAGACTTCTCGTCTCCAGACTTCTCGTCTCCAGATTGGCTGCGACCCGACTCGCGCTCGTCCTCGGAGGCTCCCTGTGGCGCGCTTCTTGCGCCGTTCGTCCGTCGCGCGAACGCGGCCATGACTTCCTGAAGCGTCAGCATGTTGTCACTATCGGTGTCAATGCTCGCAAAGGGGCGCCGAGCGGAGTTTGCTTGATCGGCCTCGTACTCTGTCTTCGAGAGCGTGCCGTCTTTGTTCGTATCAAGACGTTCGAAGACAGGCTTAATGCGTGAGAGTGCCGCTCCTCCACGCGCGCCCGCACCGCTTTGGTTTCCGCCGGCAGCGCCCTCAACAACTCCGCCGCCCGGTGGCGTGGATCGCACGTCATCCGAGCCCTCAGATCTCGTCCAGAGTGGAGCGATGTTTCTTGCGTTCCAAGCGTCGTAGGCAGCGCGTAACTCAGCCACCTTCTCCGGCATCTTCGCCGCGAGGTCGTTCTTCTCACCGATGTCGTCACGCAAGTTGTAGAGCTTCACTTCGCCTGGCTGTCGCGCATTTCGCCGAGCTTGAGAGAGGAGTTTCCAATCGCCCTTACGCACCGCCCACTGGTTTCCCATGCGCCAGAAGATTGCCTCGTGCGGCTCGGCCGTGGAGCGTTCGCCCGCGGCCGTCACGAATTGCAGCAAATCACGGCCTTCGATTTGCGCCGCCGCGGGCTTGTCGGTCTTCTCAGGACTTGCCGGCGTGTTTGGGTCAACTCCCGCCGCAGCGAGCACCGTTGCGTGCACATCCAACGATATGACGGGCAGTTCGAAGACCTTTCCCGCAGGCACGCCGCCTCGCGGCCACTTCATGAGAAACGGAACGCGAATGCCTCCCTCGAGGACTTGCCCTTTGAATCCGCTCAACGGCCCGTTGCTTGCGGTTGTTTCCGACGTTGGACCGCCGTTGTCAGAGAAAAAGAAGACCAACGTGTTGTCTTCCTGTCCCGCGTCTTTCACCGCGGAGAGCACGCGACCCACGGCCTCGTCAAGCGCGCAAAGCATGCCCGCAAAGGTGCGGCGCTTCGCATCCGTGATGTGAGCGAAGCGATCGGTGTACTTCTTCGTCGCTTCCATCGGGCTGTGTACGGCGTTGAACGGGATGTACACGAAGAACGGCGCGGTCTTGCCGTTGCCGTCACCGCGCGAACGCTTGGCAATGAACGCAACCGCTTCACGTGCAAAGGCGTCGGTGAGGTACTCCTCTTCCACCACGGGCGTTCCGTTACGGACGATGCCCTCGTTGTAGCCGCCGCCGCGACGCTGGCGGGCCTCGCCCGGCAGATACGTGTGCGCGCCCGAGAGGAATCCGAAGAACTCGTCGAAGCCTCGCTCGTTTGGTCGCATTCCTTCGCGGTATCCGACGTGCCATTTGCCGAACATACCGGTGGCGTAGCCGGCTTCCTTGAGTTTCTCAGCGAGCGTGCGCTCGGAGCGGGGCAGGCCGAACCGCGGAGAAGCCTCCGACTCTGGACCGGGATTGTTCTCGAAGCCAAACCGCTGCTGGTAGCGACCGGTGAGAAAGCCGGCTCGTGTTGGCGCGCAGATCGGGCAGGTGACGTAGCCGTCGCTAAAACGCACGCCGCCGCGGGCGAGAGCATCAAGGTTGGGTGTTGGAATGTCGGTGCCGCCATAGACGCCGAGATCGCCGTAACCGAGATCGTCGGCGAGGATGACGATGATGTTGGGCCGTTCTTTCGCGACCGATTCTGCAGCGGTCGGTTCGGAACTCTTCGACGCAGACCCGCTCTCTTGCGCGTTCGCGGAGTAGGTCGCGAGGCAAACGCTGAACCAAAGCAACACGAACTGGTGGCTGAGTTTCAGAAGAGCCATCATGGCGAACTGTCCTTCGTTTGAAAATCAGTCTCGGTCAACACACCGTCGTTGTTCGTGTCGAGTTGGTCGAAGCGGCGATGCAACGCGGGCGCGACTTCTGACTTCTCGATGCGTCTGTCGTTGTTCTTGTCGAATTGGCGCTGCAGCGTTTCGAACGAAAGGGCACGACCACCCGCTGCGCCACCCGCACCCGCGCCACCCGCGCCACCCGCTGCACCACCTGCACCGGCACCGCCGCGCAGGGCACCGCGGCCAGGCAAGTCCATCGGCTTCATCGGGTCCTCGTCGACGAGGTAGTACTCGATGTAGCCAAGCATCATCTCGTCGACGGTCTGCGAACCCCAACGCACGGTCTTCGTCGGATCGGGATTCGCAGGGTTGTCGGCGCTGTTGTCGTACCACGCCGTGCCATAGAGCACCGCGCCGCGCGGCGCATCCATCGGTTCGCGCAGTTCGTAACGCAACTGCCAGTTGAAGTCGTAGTTCGGAATGTCGAGAACGGTGCGCTTCGACGCGCCGGGAACTTCGAGTTCGTAGCGATATGCCTTGCCGCGCACATGCATGTGCGGCATGAACGCGAGGATCTTCGCGTTGGCCGGAATGCGAATGAGGCTATTTTCTTCGTGGTTTTTCGCGCCGGGCGGAATGTTCAGCCGCAAGTCCGCAACAGCCGCCGTGCGCACGAGATGCTTCGGTGCTTCGTCGGCGAAGACCACACCAAGTTTCATCTGATCTTGCGTCGCCTTCCCATTCGGCGTGTAGTGGATCTGAAAGAGGAGCGACGAATTCGCTGGCAGCCGCTTCGCCATTCCATCCGGGAAAGTGATCGCGTCGTTGCCGGGCACATACGCGGCCCAGTAGCCGCTCGCTTCATCGGCTCCGAGTCGGCGCCGCGTGGCGGGGTCCTTCGCGGCCTCTTCATCAAGCGCGAACACCAGCACATGGTGCACCACCGACGGATCGCT
>JBJOHQ010000393.1:0-5139 GCA_046047595.1 Planctomycetota bacterium
TCTTGAGCGCGCGCGTTGGGGAATCGGAACCATCCCGTGTCGGTCGCCAGCCCCATGTAGAGCGCCTCTGCGATCGAATGACGGCCCGCACCATCGGCACCTGCTGCGAGGTCAACGTTCATCGCCTCCACAAGCCCAACGAGAAGCGCGGTGCACGAACCACACGAGACATCGACCACGCGCCGCGCTGCGACGTCGTCGCCCCTCGCGTGGTGGTCGAGGCCGATCACACGCTCGGCGCGCGCGCGGAGCCACGGGGCGATCACTTCGAGTTGCGTCCATGCGCCAGTGTCGACGACGACCACAAGATCGAAGTCACCATCAGGAAGACGCGGTGCGCGCGGATCAACGTGCGTGACTTTCGTCGCACCTTCAAACGCGCGGAGATTTCCTTCGCAAGGATCAACAACCCACCCCTCAGCATGCACCCCCGCTGCGGCACACGCGCGCACCACTGCGAGCACCGAGCCCATCGCGTCGCCGTCTGGCTTTTGGTGGGTGGTCACGAGCACGCGCTTTGCTTCGCGGAGTTCGCGCGCAAGCGCATCGATGGTGGTGTTTGTGGTGTAGGGCATCAGAGAGCGCGATCGCGCGGGGGAAATGCTACCGCAATCCTTCGTGCGAACGCATGGCGTGCACGATGGCAGCACGGTCACCTTCCATCGCCTCAAGCAACGATGGAAGTCCATCGAACCGCACCATTCCGCGAATCCGCGCATGGAACCGTAGCCGCAGCGCCCATCCGTACCAATCGAGCGGCAACGCGATCGGCTGACCGCTTCGATCAAGCAAGGTTGTTTCGCAGGTACGAGCGCTCTCACCAAAGGTTGGCTTGGTACCCACCGAGATGGCCGCGATCGCGATGCGGCCGTCAGGGAGTGTCGCTTCGCCTGCATAGACGCCGTCGGCGGGCAGAATGCGGCCGGTGGCGTCGAGATTCGCGGTCGGCCAACCGATCGTGCGGCCACGCTGGTCGCCACGCGCGGTTGAGCAACGGAGTTCGTACGGGCGACCGAAGACGCGCGCCGCATCGGCAACGCGCCCTTCCGCGAGGAGCGCGCGGGCCGTTGAACTTCGCGCTTCGACGCGCGTGCCATCAACGAGTTCGACCTCAACCGCGTCGACGACCTCGACCTCAAAGCCGCGTTGCGCACCGAGCTCCCGCAATGTCTCGACAGACCCCGCGCGGGCGCGGCCGAAGCGGAAGTCGGGCCCCTCCACGACGAGGTCGAAAGCGACCTTCTGCGCGAGAGCGCCGATGAATTGCTCCGGCGTGCGTCCGAGAAGTTCGGGCGTCGGTTCGAGTTCCAAAACCTCACGAACACCGCAGAGTGCACGCAGGTGTTCGGCCCTCTCGAGGGCCGGAGTCAGCCGGCCCATCCGCACGTCGGGCCGCAGAACCGCCGCGGGTAACGGCTCAAATGTCACGGCCCAAACTTCGCCGGCCCGTGCGCGCGCGGCACAAAAAAGGCGTTGATGTCCGAGATGAACACCATCGAAGTTGCCGATGACAATTGCCCGCATGTGTCTGGCTCAGCCACTTCCGACCCTGTCGAAAGGCTTCCGTCGACAGCCGCCGCTTGGCTATCCTGCACGCTTCCTCTCAGACGGAACATACACGAAATGACCACCGCGCCTTCTTCGCAGCCGAGCACGACGCCGGATGCCAGCTCGATCATCGACACCCTCGCCAGCAGCTTCCGCGCAACCGCAGAAAGCGTCGTGCCGTGGTTCGTGTCGCAGATGCCCCCGATGTACTTCCAAGACACGGATCGGGCGAGCCAAGAGGCACACCTCCGAGCAATCATCGCGGCGAAGGCTTCGGACCGTCCGATCGATCTAACGCTCAAGAGCGAAGACGGGCGTCAACTGACGCTCATCAAGAGCGCGAACTATCCAGGCATCCTCGCGGAACTCGTTTCGCAACTGCCGATGGACCGTTCGCTGCGCGCGGCAAAGATCCACTCGAGTTTCGATGGCAACCTTGTCCTCGATACCTTCGTCTTCGGCGACCCAGAGCCGTTCGATAGCCGCGACCCGCGTCAATCGGCAAAGTTGACCGACACGATCCGCTACGCGAAAGAACAGAAGCTCGATTGGACGCCCGATCAGATTTCGAACTATTTCGCTGGTTGCTCCGCGGAATACGTTCTCACCTGCACGCCGCTGCGCGTTGCCGCGCACTGGAAGTTGTACAGCCGCGTGTCGGGCACCGACGGAACCGCCGTCGAACTCGAGCCTGAATCGCACCCGACGATGAGCCGCATTGTGGTCGTCGTCGAGAATGCGCGCACGCGCACCATGCTCGAGCGCACCGCGAAGATCCTCGCGCGCCACTCGGTTTCGATTCATCGCGCCTACCTCGACATCGTGCGCGATGGCAAGGGTGGTTCGGTCACGTTCGTCGGTTTCGTCGTGCAGGGCTCCGATGGCAAGTCAATCAATCCGCAGGGCGACTTGTGGAAGTCGGTCGTCCGCGATCTCCGACGCATCAAGTGGGTCGACGATAAGGCACTCGAATTGTCGGGCCGCCACAGCGAACTCTCGATCGATGAAGCGGAAGCGCTCGTGGGCCTCTGCAACATGGCGCACCAAGTGCTTTCGCCGCAGAATCGCTTCCTGTGGACGCGCGAGCGTATTCATGGATTCGCCGAGGAATCGCTGGCGGTCGCGACAGCAATCGTGAAGTTGCTCGTCGCGCGTTTCGAGCCGACGAAGCCGATGAACGACGCGGATTTCGCCGCGCGTCGCACGCAGATCGAAGCCGACATTGCGCGACAGCCGAGTGAAATGCATCGCGCGGTGCTCACGAAGATGCTCGAGGGCGTCGCAGCGACGTTGCGCACGAACTACTTCATCCCCGATCGCTTTGCGCTCTGCTTGCGCATTGATCCGTCGTATCTCGCAAACAGCGATCGACCCGAGAAGCCCTACGGCACGTTCTTCGTGCACGGCCGCGGATTCGACGGCTTCCACAATCGTTTCCAAGACATCGCGCGCGGCGGCTTGCGCGTCATTCGCACGACGAGCGCTGCGCAGCACACGCGCGAGAGCGAGCGACTCTTCGACGAGGTCTACGGCCTTTCGTGGGCGCAGCAACTCAAGAATAAAGACATCCCAGAAGGCGGCGCAAAGGCCGCGATTTTGCTTGAGCCAGGCGCGACGGTCGACCGCTGCGTGAAGGCGTTCGTCAATTCAATCCTCGATCTCATCGTGCAAGTTCCCGACGTGAAGAAGGCCGTCGTCGATCGCTTCGGCAACGATGAACTCATCTATCTCGGGCCTGATGAGAACATCACGCCTGCGCACATCGTGTGGATCGTCGATCGCGCCCGCGTGCGCGGGTACTCGATGCCGACGGCGTTTATGAGTTCGAAGCCGGGCGCTGGCATCAACCACAAGGTGTACGGCGTGACGAGCGAAGGCGTGAATGTCTTCCTCGACATCGCGCTGCGCGCTCGTGGCATCGATCCGCGCAAGCAGAAGTTCACGATCAAGATCACTGGTGGCCCCGATGGTGACGTCGCAGGCAACATGATGCGCATCTTGGATCGTGATTACGGCAAGAATGCGATCATCGTCGGTGTTGGCGATGGTTCGGGTGTTGGTGAAGATCCCGAAGGTCTTGATCACGCAGAACTCTTGCGACTCTTCAACGAAGGTCTGCCGATCGCCAGCTTCGACCGCAAGAAGTTGTCGACGAAGGGCCGCGTGGTTTCGGTCGATGAGCCTGATGGCGCGCAACTTCGCAACTCGATGCACAACCGCCTCGTGACCGACGCGTTTGTGCCGGGCGGCGGACGTCCTGCAACGATTCACGAAGGAAATTGGCAAGAGTTTCTGACCGCGGACGGCAAGCCGAGTACGCAGGTGATTTCGGAAGGCGCGAATCTCTTCCTCACGCCTGGCGCGCGCGAAGAACTTTGTAAGCGCGGCGCGACGATCATCAAGGATTCCTCGGCAAACAAGTGCGGCGTGATCTGCTCGAGCTACGAAATCAGCGCGTGCATGGTGCTCACCGACGAGGAATTCCTCTCGATCAAGGACACCTACGTTGCGCAGGTGCTTGAGCGCTTGCGCGAACTCGCACGCGTCGAAGGTGAGTTCTTGATGCGTGCTGCGAAGACGCATCCTGAGTTGTCGCTCCCGAAGATTTCCGTCGAACTCTCGAAGGTCATCAACACCACCGCTGCCGCGATCGCTGGCGGCGTGCCTTCGTGGCCCGCCGAAGATCTCGAACTCGCGAAGCAGATGATTCGCGATCACCTCCCGAAGGTGCTCTTCGAGTTCGCGGGCGACCGCGTGTGGAAGAGCCTTCCTGCGTCGTACCAGACGTGGATCATCGCGAATCGACTCGCGAGTTCGATCGCGTATCGCGAGGGCATGGACTTCTTCGACGGCTGCTCCCCTGCTGAAATCGCGGATCTCGCGCGGCGCTACATGAAGAGCGACCTCGCGAACCGCGAGATCGTTGCGAAGGTGCGCGCGTCGACGCTCGCGGACAAGGAGCATGTGGCCGCGCTGCTCGAACGCGGCGGCGCGCGCGCGGGGATCTGAGCGCTTGGATTTGAGCGCTTGGATTTGCGCGCTTGGAATTCAGCTCTTGGATTTGAGTACAAGGTCGCCGCCGGCGGCGAGCGCTCAAATGGCGTGCTCCACGTGAAAGGTCGCCGCAGCAAGCGACCGCTCAAACGGCCTCGCCGCAATCAGCACGTGCGATGAACCATGCATTTCTCGGGCTTAGAGACGTCCGGGTTCGTCGCGATCTTCGTCGTCGCCGACGATGTCTGGGTCGCCGTCGGCGAGATCGAAGTCGTCTGGCGATTCATCCGGATACCGCTCCCGGAGTGCCATGACTTCATCGAAGCGATGCAGTTTTTCAAGCACATCGATGAGCGCGCGTCCGATGAGCCAGCTCATCCTTGGCACCCGCGGTACCGCACCCTCCGAGCGCGCGAGCGCGGCCTCCAGTTGCGAGCGCGCCTCCTCGTACTCTCCGTCCTCGGCCAACGCATCTGCGAGCGATCGCTGCGCGTGGTCGACCCATGGATTTGAACCAGTGCGTCCACCACTCGGGTCGATCGTGGTAAGCAATCCTGGCACAGCCCACGCAAGATGCTCGCGCCTCTCGCGACGACA
>JBJOHQ010000394.1:0-6821 GCA_046047595.1 Planctomycetota bacterium
CGCACGAGATTCTTGAGTCGATCGGCTTGGCGGCGATCTTTGTGTCGCTCGATTGGTGCTGCGAAACGCCGGCGGAAATCGCCTTGCGTTCCGAGATAGCCAGGCGTGCAGAACTCGAGAATCGACCAGAGTTCGCTGAGGCGATTCTCAACAGGCGTACCCGTGAGTGCGATGCGATGGCTCGTGCGCAGCGCGCGAATCGACGCGGTCTGCTTCGTCGGCGGATTCTTGATGTGCTGCGCTTCATCGAGCACCACGCGGCGCCAATGCACGCGCTCAAGGCTGTCCTTGTCCCGCACCACAAGCGCGTACGTCGTCACCACAACATCCGCCGCAAGCGCGGTTTCAACGAACTTCTCACCTTGTGGGCGCTCGAGTCCGTGGTGAACGTGCACGACAAGTTCAGGCGCGAAACGATGCAATTCGCGGTTCCAGTTGCCGACGACCGACATCGGGCAAACGAGAAGCGTCGGGCCGACGACGCGGCCTTGCGCCTTCTGCCGTTCGTGCTGCAGAAGCGCGATGAGTTGCACGGTCTTACCAAGACCCATGTCGTCCGCGAGGCAGCCGCCGAGGCCGAAGCGATCGAGGAACGCGAGCCACGAAAGACCTTGCTGCTGATACGGACGAAGCGTGCCTTGGAATCGCTCGGGTTGGTCGACTTGCGTGTAGCGCTCGTCGCCCTTGAAGCCGAGCAGTTCACTGACCCAGCCTTGCGCGTCGAGGCCGAGGATCGGGAGCCCGGTGTCAGGGCCATCAAGACCGTTACCGAGGCGAATCGCCTGCATGACGGTCATCTCACCGCCAGGATGCTCTTTCAAGAAGCGCACTGCGCCGTTGAGATCGTCGGGGCGAATCTCAACCCATTGGCCGTTCACGCGGAGAAGCGGCGAACCTTGTCCAGCGAGTCGTTGGAATTGCTCGATCGAAAGCGTCTGATCGCCAAGCGCGATTTGCCACGAGTAATTGACGAGGCTGTGGAGACCGAGTTGGCTGCCTTCGCCATCGGCGCCAGTGCCGCCGCCCGATGGAAGCGGGCCGTTGCCTGAATCGATGAGAAGGCGCGCGCCGAGGCGGCTCGCGGGTTGACCCCACCAACCCGGCGCGAGCACGACGAAACCCGACTCCATCAGGATCGGGCGGAAGTCACGGAGAAACGCGTAGGCCT
This sequence comes from Planctomycetota bacterium, assembly GCA_046047595.1. GTDB lineage: Bacteria > Planctomycetota > Phycisphaerae > Phycisphaerales > SM1A02 > QWPT01. Next base: position 1,169 of record JBJOHQ010000394.1, read on the forward strand.
CCGTCGTCGACAGCGTGAGTTCGGAGGGCGTCGAATTTTCGAGCGCCTTCTCAACGCGCGGCCAAATGCGCGCCGCGCGCGCGAGTTCTGCAAGCAACACGTCGCCTGCAGGTTCACCTTCGCCGCCAAAGCGCGCGAGCAGACCTTTGAGCCCATCTTTGCCCTGCGCCCAAATTTGCTCTGCATCGATGACGACCGGTGGATCGTCGTTCGTGATGAGTTTGAACGAGATCGACCACTCTGCGTTGCGACCGAGTTCATCGTTCGCTTCGAACATCGTCACATCTGGCTCGTTCAACTCAAATGCAAGCTTGACGAAGCGCGACTCGCTCGCGGCGTCGAGACTCGAAAGCCACTGACGCGCGCCGCGCATCAAGTGCGTGTCGGAACTCTTAAGCCCTTGCACGGTGTCGTTGCGGCTCAGCAAACCTGTGAGCCACGCGACGTGTGGGTCGATCGACGGATCGCGATCTTCGATCGCATCGCCGTAACTCTCCGCTTCGAGAATGCGTCGCGCTTCGGCGTCGACGAAACCCAAGAGCGCCGCTTCGATGATCGCCCACGGTTGGCCGCGGAACTCATCGTCGACACATCGCGCACTGCCGGGAATCGCGGCGAGCAACGCGGTCAATCGCTGCGCGGGCGCGCCGTCGGCAAGCCACGGTTGCCACACCGCGCGGAAGCGACCAGTCTTCTCTTGAATCAAACTCGGCACGAGGCGTTGGTCGGCGATCAAATCAGCGGCCAATGCTGCGATTTCGCGCCAGAAGCGGAACTCGTGGCCTGCGAGCAGTCCGGCCGCGAGCGGGCGCTCATCGTCGCCTGGCGCAAGGAGAAAGCGAAACGCCGCGGGAGTTTCGATCGCAAGCGCGGGCACATCGAGCAACGCGAGATGCGGAATGACTTCGTCGGCGAGACCGAGTGTGTTTGCGAGTCGGTCGCTTGGGAGTGGCGTCACGCCTGCTTCGGTCGTGGTCGCGGGAAGCGCGAGTCGCAGCGGCACCGCTTCGTGATGAATGTCGTCGCCCGCGAGCAAGTTGGCGGCAACAAGTGCCGCACGCAGTTTCGACTCATCGGCGGCGAAGGGGTGGCGAACATGCTCCGCATGGGAGGCGGCGGCGATGGTGGGCACGGCGATCGGCTGCGCGGCGAGCGCAGCGTCTTCCGCCCAAAGATGGAGGCGTTCCCGAGTCCAGACAGCATGAAGGACGAGCATGGACAGACGATCTCGAGTGCGGTCAGGGACGTGCGGGCCGCGGCGGCCGCGAATGATTGCGCTGGGACTTGAACCCAGGACCTACGGCTTAAAAGGCCGCTGCTCTACCGACTGAGCTACGCAATCGCGTGGGGAAACCCCACAGGGGGAAACAGTGTATCCGAGCCCGACCGCGATTCGCGGCGGCGACGTGCTCTCGCGAAGAAAACGGTGCGATGCCGCCGAATGTGGAAGTTGGCGTGCGCACGCAGCACGCGGCGCGCGGCGGACCATCGGGCGCAGCACGCAGCACGCGGCACGCGCACACGGCACGGCGCGCGCACGCGAGTTCTCGCACCGAACCGCAGAACCCGATTCAACCTCGTGGCTGAACGGGCCGATACGAAGCGATGCGGGGAACAGCCGCGGGAGTCCTTTATGCAACGATCTCGACTCGAAACACTTCGTCTTTCGCGTGCCGAGCGCCTTCCTAGTCGCGGCATCGCTGGCGTTGTCGCCGCGTCTGTGTACGCGTGCGTCGCACTCTTCGGCGGAGGCATGGCTGGTTGCAGCGCGATTTCGAGCCTTGCGTCGGGAATTTCATCGACACTTTCACCAACCGACTCAGGTGACAGTGCAGCGCTCGCGGTGCCTACGCGCCGCGCGACTGGCTCCTCCGCGACGCCGGTGCCGACGTCTGCGTCCGCGAGCGGCGGTTCTGATGAAAACGCGAGCGGGGGAGCGGTTGCGACGAGCGCGCCACTCACGATGCCGCGCGGCGGCACCACTACCAGCCGACGCTCAAGCCTCATCTCCTCGAGCAACGGCGACACCCGTCGCGTGAACGACAACGGCCTGACCGAGGGCGGCGGCAACATCTCCCAAGTCAGTTTCGCGGCAGAAGGCGGCGATTACGCGCCAGATGTCGACCGTTCTGGCTCATTTATGGTGTTTGCCTCGACGCAGCATCGCCCAACCTTCGACATCTATCGAAAGTCGGTTGACGGTCGCACCGTCACGCAACTCACGACCGATCCGAGCGACGACATGATGCCGTCGATCGCGCCCGATGGCACCAAGATCGCGTTCTCCTCGAACCGCAACGGCAACTGGGACATCTACACGATGCCGATTACGGGCGGCGCGCCGACGCAAATCACGTTCGACGCCGACGAAGAAGTGCAGCCGACGTGGGCGCCCGACGGGCGTCGCCTCGCGTTCAGCCGAAAGAACGGCCGCACGGGAACGTGGGAAATCTGGATCGTCGATAGCAGCGCGCCTGGCGTGCGAACCTTCGTCTGCGAAGGCTTTTTGCCGCGCTGGAGCCCTGTTGATGAGAAGGACACGCTGCTCTTCCAGCGCGCGCGGCAACGCGGTTCGCGCCTCTACGGCGTGTGGACGATCGACATTGTGAAGGGTGAAGGCATGAACCCAACCGAGATCGTCAGCGCGAAGAACGCCGCGATCCTGCAGCCGAATTGGTCGCCGGACGGCGAGAAGATCGTCTTCACGACGGTGGTGAACCCCGATGGCAACGGCGAGTGGCCCGAGCAATCCGACATCTGGGTCGTCAACGCCGACGGCACCGGCCGCGTGGGCCTCACCAACAGCCGTTTCCGCAACATGCAGCCTGCATGGGGCGCGGACGGGAAGGTGTACTTCGTTTCGAACCGTGGTGGCACGGAGAACATCTGGGCGATCGCGGTCGATGGCGCACGAAACGGCACGGGATCGGTGGAGTTCGCGGCAAATGCCAGCAAGAACGCAGCCAAGCGCGCAAGCGAGGCGGCGAAACTCGCGGCTTCGAAAGGCCAGTCCTCGGCGCCCTCAACAGGCGAGGCAACCGCCGCTGCGACCGATTCAACCCCCGACCTCTTGAAGCGAGACACGCTCGCAAACGTGCCGGAGTGAAGTCGGGAGCGTCGTCGCTGCATCACGCTTGATTGCGTTGGCACGCGGGCTCGATTGCGTTGGTACGCGGGCTTGATTGCGTTGGCACGCGGGCTTGATTGCGTTGGTACGCGGCTTGCCGCCGATATCCCCACTATGAACCGGCCACAAACCTCTGTTCTCCTCGCCTGTGCTTCTGTGCGCGTGCTCGTTGCTTGCCTTGCAGTTTTCGCCACGCTTGGAGGCTGCGCGAAGCCGCTTGCGCGGCCGATCGTGCTGACAGCGCCATACGACACCGAACGCGTTTGGGCGATCGTCCCCTTCGCCAACGAATCCGGCGTGTCGCAGGTCGACGTGATGGCTGTCGCGGACAAATTCGTTTCCGAAGTCGAAGGAGTCGAAGGCCTGCGCTGTTTGCCCTTGAATCGCACGCTCGCGGCGATGAAGAGCCTCGGCATGACGAACGTGCGCGATTTGCAGCAGGCCTACACGCTGATGCGCACGTTGCAGGCCGATGGGCTCGTTCTTGGCACGGTGACCGATTGGGACCCCTACAAGCCGTTGCGCTTCGGTGCAGCGGTCGAAGTCATCTCGGCCGGCGGGCCTGGTCAGAATCGCGCGCTCGACTTGAACGAGCTCACGATGCCGACCGCAGAAACGCCCGGTGGTGCGGAGACGGCGCGCGCGGAGATCTCGCAGGCGTCGCGCATCCTCGACGGACGCAGCAACGAGACGCTCATCGAACTCGAGCGTTACGCGCTTGGCCGATCCGATCCGAACAGCGCGCTCGGCCCGAAGGCTTACGAGATTCGCATCGACCTCTTCACCCGATTTGGCGCGTGGATCCTCACGCGCGACCTTTTGGAGCAGGAGGCCGCGCGCCTTGGTGTGCCACTGCCGGCCGGTCGCGCGGAGAAGGTCGACGAAAGCGCGGAGTAAGAGCCGCCGAAAGGGCGCATTTTCGCGCGACAAATGTCCGTAAATCCCGTGTTCACAGGCGACTACGGTCAGGGGCGAGGCCTAGCCTCCAAGACAGATTTCGGACGGTCCGCGAAAAAACACTTGAACTCCGCGGGCCTTCGGGCCGATAGCCATCTTGGAAAAACGGGTTTGAGGACCAACATCGATTCGGTCGATCGTTGGAACGAGTCCCCGTCAGGTGGTTCAGAGAGAGATGGGTCTACAGACTTCGGTTGAGGCAATCACGCACGTCGAAGAAACAGCTCATCAGGCTTCAGGCCAGCCAATCGAGGCGCGCACTGAAGTACAGCGAAGAGGTCCAATCATGAATGAGAATCTCCCCATCGTCGAACGCTTCCTGTCGTATCTGATCGACGAGCGCGCGTTCAGCCCCTACACCTCGCGGTGCTACGGGCTCGATTTGCGGCAGTTTGTCGAGTACCTCGAGACCGACCTCAAAATCAAGGTCGAGTTGAAGAACGAAGAGGCCGCACTCGAAGCGTCGACGGCGAAGAAGCCGGTGCCCGCTTCTGCGACCGCGACGATCCTTTCCTGCGACGTCGAGAAGATCCGCGGCTTCCTCGCGAAGCTCGCTGAGCAGAATTACTCGCCTGCGACCATGGCGCGCAAGATCGCGACGTTGCGCAGCTTCCACAAGTGGCTCGAGAAGCGCGGCTTCACCGCGACCAATCCGATGACCCTGATTCGTACGCCGAAGCAGGCGCGCCGCCTTCCGAAGGCGATCACGGTCGACGAAGTGGAACGTTTGCTCTCGGCGCCCGATGACAACGACTTGCTCGGTGCGCGCGACCGCGCGATTCTCGAGACGCTCTATTCGACTGGTATCCGCGTGAGCGAAGTGGTCGCGATCAACCGCGGCGATCTGAATGAGTCGAACGAGTGCATCGTGATTCGCGGCAAGGGTCGTCGTGAGCGCATCGTGCCACTCGGCGCGCACGCGCTCAAGAGCCTGCGGCACTACCTCGACATGCTCGATGGCGAGATGAAGGCTGCGGGCCTGAGCAGCGGCCAAGATGCTCCGCTCTTCGTGAACAAGCACGGTTCGCGTCTTTCGAGCCGCTCGGTGCGCCGCAAGGTCGCCAAGTATCTCGTCAAGGTTGGTCTCGACCCCGACATCAGCCCCCACACGATTCGTCACAGCTTCGCAACGCACCTTCTCAACAACGGTGCGGACTTGCGCGCGGTGCAAGAGTTGCTCGGTCACCAGTCTCTCTCGTCGACGCAGGTGTACACGCACCTTGCGCAAGGCAAGATGCGCGCCGACTACGACGGCGCACATCCGCGCGCTGAAGCGTCGTAACGTGATTTGAGCGCTCGAGCGCGGCTCTTGCCGCGCCCTCGCTTTGGTCGGCTTTGCCGCGTCCGCCGCTTTTGCTCGCTTTCGTCGGCCTCCCTCGGAGTGAATCCTCGGGGGCCGAGAGGCCAGTGGCGCGAATCACGCCAAGGGTCGCCGTCGCAGCGGCGACCGCGACAAGACGAAGCGCTCGCAACTGGCGAGATAAGAAGTTCAAACACACGCGCCCTGCGGTTTCCGCAGGGCGCGTTTCGTTCTGTGACAAGTGTGTGACAAGTGTGCGGCGATCGCGC
>JBJOHQ010000395.1:0-3827 GCA_046047595.1 Planctomycetota bacterium
GTTGCGTGCACCGTCGCCATGTCGCGTCGCGCATTTCCACGACTCGCGCGACACAATCTCGCGAGCGTTTCCGCGCATCTTTCGATTCCGCTCAAGCATCACGATGCGTTGAGCGACGCGCGCGCCTGCGCGTTGATCGCCGCGCGTTGCATTGAAGTCGGATCGGGTGCGTGAGTGAACGCGCGTGACCACAGCGCGCGGGCAGACCGCGCGAGCACAGCACTTCAGCGTTCATGCATGCGTGTCGGCGAACTCGTACAACCTGGTCCGAGTGAAGTAAGCCCACACCAACGACACTTTGGTCCGGGGCCATGACGATGTCGTTTGGTCGGCGAATGAACGCAACCCGGTCCATACGACGTGCTGCCGCAGAACTCGCAACGCGCAGCGTCGCCCGAGTGTTCGTGGACACGATTCGGGCTATTCGTACAGCCTGGCCCGTAGGAAGAAGAGTTGCAGTAGCGACATCGCGTTGACATACGCGCTATTCAACACGAAGTGCTCTCAGAAGCGATCGCCAACGGCGGCACGGACGAGAAAATGGAGGATCGATGAGTGACGCGCGACTTCGGCGCTCGCACGCGGGCTCCACGTCGCGTCGAAGATCACGTCGCCGCTCTCGTTGGCGACGGGGCCAGTCGGTGGCGCGAGTCGAATGTCGATCTCCTCGGGCTCGGCGGCGAAACGCCAACCGCCGATTGCGTCGTCCGCGATGACTCCTCGATGCAGTGTGATCACCACGTCGACTTCGGGAAGACGAACGCTCCGATATCGCCGTGCGAGTGCGCGAAAGACGGGCCCCGCATGCGCCGGAACCTGCGCCGTGACGAGTGATTCAGGTGTCGCAGGCTCGACGGCGAGGATGCCACGGAGCACGAGTTCATCGAAAGCGCGTTCGACGTCGGCGAGCGGTCGCTCATCGAACGATGCGAAGTGGACTTCGGCGATCGAAGGTTCGTTCGCTTCGAGTTCGAAACGCATGCTTGTCTCCCGCGTCGCCAGCGTCGCCCGCGTCGCCCGCGTCGACTCGAGTCCTCCGCTTTCACGACTGGTTTGGCTTCCGGTCCCCTTCCCTCGCCCGCCTCCGCGGAGGGCAAACCAAATCGCCACGCCGAAAATCATGGCTGCGCCAACGGCGATCGGAAAGAGTGCACTGCTCGAATCGAGCAGAAGTGCGGTGTTCATTCCTTCCATTATGCCACCCATGCCACCCGCAGATCTTTGCGAATTTCGAGGGCAATACGGCCTTCGCCCTGCGTGCGACCGAGACCGATCGCAGCGACTTCACGGTCGAAATGCGAGCCGATGACCGATGCACAGGTTCCTTCACGCCGTGCATGCACGATTCGCCGTCAGGCTGTGCCTTCAACCTGCGCCGCAAAACGAAACAGGCTCCGCGGTTGCGGAGCCTGATCGAACTTCGAGTGGACCATACTGGACTTGAACCAGTGACCTTCTCCGTGTCATGGAGACGCGCTAGCCAACTGCGCCAATGGTCCGGGTCGGGAAGTATATCGGCTCGTCCGCAGGGCGCAAGTGAAGCGGAACCGCAGATTCTCGTGCGTTCAGGCAAGACGAACGATTATCCGAGCCCGCTTGCCCATGCGATGCAGCGTTCGAGCCGCGCGAGGGTCGCATCGCGACCGACAAGGACGAGCGTGTCCCAGATTGGCGGGCTCACGGTCGAACCCGAAACAGCGATGCGCAACGGTTGCGCGACCGAGCCGATCTTGCCCGCCGCGTGTTCCGCTGCGTACGCGTTCGCGGCGGTCTCGAGCGCCGACTGCGTCCACTCGGGTAACGCGGCAAGCACTCCGCGCATCCCGCGAAGATGGTCGAGTCCCGACTTGGAACCATCCGCAGCTGGCGCACCGATGCCGAGCGCCTTACGCACGTTCTTGTCATCCGAGAAGACGAGCGCCTCGTCCGCGACGAGCAAGAACCCGTTCGTCTTGAATGGATCGTCGAGCGTCTTCGACCGCTCGTGGCTCGCGTGGAGCAAGAGATCAAAGCGCGCGCTTCCAAGTTTCTCAAGGTACTCAGGGCGGAAGACCGCCGCGTGCTCGCGACCGCGTCGGAGAAAGTCTTCGCGCGACATTGCGTTGATCGCGTCGGTGTTGAACGCGAGCAACTTGACGCGATCAAACTTCGCCGGCGTCTTGATGACGCGATCGAGCGAGAAACGCTCCTTCAAAAACGCGTTGTCGAATTTCTCGATGTCGTGGCCCGGGCTCCATCCATTCAGCGCGAGGAAGTTGCAAATGGTCTCGGGGAGATAGCCCGAACGACGGAAGTCATCCACGTTGATTTCGGGTAGCTGCACCTTGAGCGCTTCCGCGAGCCGAATTGCGCCCTCGAGATCGAGTTGGACGTTGTCGTCACCGAGCCACTTGGTCCACTCTTCGCTCGTCACAGTTCCTGCGGGCGGCGCCATTAGCGCCTTTTCCTTCACCGCCTTGCGCAACACCTTGTCCTTGTCGCGCTTCGACATCTTCGAATCATCGGGATTCTTGATGATCGAAAGATGGCCATACGTCGGGCGGCGGAATCCAAGCGCGTCCTGCAAAACCATGTGTTTCGCGGTGTTTGTGAAGTGTTCCTGCGCGCGAAGAACGTGCGTCACACCCATCAATTCGTCGTCGACGACAACGGCAAAGTGGTACGTCGGAAAGCCGTCCTTCTTGCGGATGACGAAATCGTCGACTTCACCCGCGGGAAGCGTTGCATCGCCGAGCACTTCGTCTTGGATCGTGATCGGCACTTGCGGCGTACGGAATCGCACGACCGGTTGTCGACCCTCCGCGCGATAGCGCACGATCTCTTCCGCCGATGGCGTGCCACGGAATCGATAGCGAAACGCTTCCTTCCGCGCCGTCGCTTCTTTGCGCAGTGCGTCGAGTTCTTCTGCACTGTCCCACGCTTCGTAGGCCTTTCCTTCGGCGAGCAACTGCGCGAAGTAGCGGTCGTAGATCGCAAGTCGTTCGCTTTGGAAGTAAGAGCCATTCGCTCCACCACCGACGCGCGTTCCATCGGGCGCGACGTACTCAGGTCCTTCGTCCCAACGAATGCCGAGCCAGTCGAGATCCTTGAGGAATCCGACGCTTGCTGCGTCGGATGAGCGCTTTTGGTCGGTGTCTTCGATGCGAATGATGAACGTGCCACCGCGGCCCTTGGCAAATGCCCACGAGTAGAGCGCGGTACGCGCGCCGCCAACGTGCAAGTGGCCGGACGGAGACGGGGCGAAACGAGTGACGGGGCCAGAATCGGGACGAGCGGTCATAGAGGCACTCAAATGGAATCAGTCAACGGATGTTCAGACGGGACGACTGCGGTTCGCGACCGCGCCGCTCGCACTGTTCGTGCATGCGGTGGCGGCGCCTCGGAACGTCGGTCCGAGCCTAAGCCGCGCAGGGTAGCGAAATCGCGGCAACTGCTCGAATTCTCCGCGCACCAACAACCCGCGGTGACATTGCCATCGCAAGCACCGCTCAATGTTCGAAACATCTCCCGAGAATTGGCGCGATTCCTCGTTGCTTCTCCCGCGCGAAACCCGAAGATGAGCGTTCGTGGCACAGATCGGCTTCATCTCAGATACCCACGGACGCGCAGACCGTGCGCGACGCGCCATCGACCTCCTCATCGCGCGTGGCGCCGAACGAATCGTGCACTTGGGTGACGTCGGCAGCGAGTCGGTGCTCGACCTTCTCGCTGGAATTCCGGCGCTTGTCGTCTTCGGGAATTGTGATGATGCACGAAGCCTTGCGCGATACGCCGAACTCCTCGGCATCGAAGTCGCCCACCCAAGCACGATCATTGAATTCAAGAGC